>JAFRNO010000745.1 GCA_017430155.1 Kiritimatiellia bacterium
GAGGTTGAGAATGAAAAGAATGGTGAAAGCTTTCGTTCTGAGCGCCGCGTTTCAAGCCGTCGGCGCGTTGCCATGCGCGGGGCAGGAGATCGGGAACGGACGGCTGACGGTGCGCCTTTCGACAGTGGACGGTTCGCTCGTCGTGGCGGATGCGGAATCGGGGCGCGCGTGGCGGAGCGGCGCGGAGTTCGCGAATGCCCCCGTTGAGGTGTCGGACGCCGTCAAGACGTCGCCGACGTCGATGGTCTACCGCGTCAGGCCGCGCGGCTGGCGGGAAATCACATGCCGCATGTCCGTGGACGGCGGAGAACTGGACGTGGCGATCGAAGCGCCAGAGGAGGCGAAGATGGCCGGCTACCGTCTAGGGTATCCGTTCCCGTTCGCATCCGAGGCCGGTGACAGGTTCTATTTCCCGAACGGGTGCGGCTTGTCGATTCCGTGCGAGGCGAAAGACCCGTCCGGCATCGGCGACGAAGGCATCAACCGGGAGCTGGAGAAATCCCAGCGCGGCTATCAGAGATCGATGAAGATGGGCTGCTGGATCCAGTACGCGGAAAAGCCGGCGGCGGACGGTTCGCTCGAGCAGGAGGCCGGGATGCTGGCCATCGTCGGCACGCCGTGGAACGTCTGCCTGAACTTCCGCATGGGAGCCAACGGGCGGCGGACCGTGGGTCCGGACTGGTCTCCTGACATGACGCGCTTCGGCCATGTCCGCCGCATCCGCTACTGTTTCTTCGCGAAGGCGACGCCCGGCAACCTGGCGCGCCGTTACCGCGCCGAAATGGAGCGGAGGGGATTCCGGGTCACGCTCAAGGAGAAGGCCGCGAAGTATCCGGCGATCGCCAGGAACCTGGAACTGCTCAAGGGCGCGCCGAACATCTGGTACTGGAGCGAGCGGCCGGACAAGGTCGAGAAGGCGCTTGAGCTGAAGAGACTTGGTTTCGGCGACATGCTGTTCTCGACGATTACGCGCCGCGACCTCGGCGTGTGGATCACGCCGGAGGAAAAGCGACGCCTCGCGAAGATCCCCGGCGTGCTCTGCACCGAGTACGACATCTACTGCGACACGATGGAGCCGGAGATGGTGGACAAGATCGACTACTTGCGTCCGCACTGGCCGCTGGGCGTGTGGGACGCGGGCGACTACGTCGTGGCCGGCGACGGCAAGCCCTTGCGGGGCTGGAAGGTGCCGCTCAAGTCCGATCCGTCCAAGCCCTGCATCGGCTGCCTGCGCCTCTGCGAGCGGCAGGCGCCCGCCTACGTCCGCGCGCGCGTGGCGAAGCTCCAGTCGGAGGCGGCCATCGGCGCGCGGTTCCTCGACGTGACCGGCACGGGAATCGGCGAATGCTGGCATCCGAAACACAGGGTCTCGCGCCGCGAGAGCGTGAAGGCGCGGCAGGACATGTTCCGCATCCTCCACGAGGAGTTCGGCCTCGTGGCCGGCACGGAGGACGGGTTGGAGTGCTACGTCCCGGACGTCGACTACTTCGAGGGCGTCTTCAACGCCTCGTACTGGCGCGTGGACGGCGGACGGTACATGTGGAAGATCTACGAGGAGACGCCGCCCGTCATCAAGCGGTCGCTCGACCCGACGATGCGCTTCCCGTTCTGGGAGATGGTGTTCCGCGACTGCGTGGTCGGCTACTCGTACTGGTCCTGCTACTTCAACAAGTTCCCCCAGGACTGGTGGAAGATGGATCTCCTGAACGTGGTCGCCGGCACGCCGCCGATGTACCTGTTCACTCCGGAGGTGTTTGAACGGCAAAAGGACAGGCTCGCGGCCAGCGTGAAGCGCGCCGCGTCCACCGCGCGCGCGACGAAGGACGCCATGCTGGTGGAGTTCCGCTGGCTCACCGCGGACCGTCTCGTGCAGGAGAGCGTTTTCTCCAACGGCTACCGCGTGATCGCGAACTTCTCCGACAAGCAGTACGTCGCACTGGATGGCACGGTGGTCCCTCCGCGCGACTTCTTGAGCTTCCAATCCCGCGAATGACCGGAGATCTGAAGGATGATTGCACTTGCGGCAGGATATCAGCATTTTGCGGACGGCGCGCCGTTCGCGGAGATCGCGTTGCGCCACTCGAGCGTGAAGGAAGTCTACTTCCCGTGGGTCGACGAGCCGTCGGGACGACCCCGCCTCGGCTACGAGGAGGAGGACGATCCCGCCGAGCTTTCCGCCGCCCTCCGCCGCGACCTTGAACGGCTGTGCGCGGCGGGCGTCCGTCTCGACCTTCTCCTGAACGCCAACTGTTACGGCGAGCAGGCGATGAGCCAGGTTCTGGAAGGGCATGTCCGCGACATCGTGGGCACGCTCGATTCCTGGGGCTGCCGTCCCGAAGTCTGCACCACGGCGTCTCCGTTCGTCGCGCGTGTCCTGAAATCCGCGTTCCCCGAAATCGAGGTGCGCGCCTCGGTGAACATGCGCCTAACGACGCTCCAGGCGTTTCGCTACCTCGCGCCGCTGTTCGACTCGTATTACATCGGACGCGACATCCAGCGCAATCTCGAAACGGTGAAGCGCTTCTCCGACTGGTGCCGCGCGAACGGCAAAAAGCTCTGCCTGCTCGCGAACTCGGGTTGCCTCCGAAACTGCCCGTGGCAGACGTTCCACGACAACCTCATCGCGCATTCCGACGCCGCGATGAAGGTCGCGAACGTGAAGGGGTGGAGTCCGCACCTCTGCTGGACGCTCTACAAGGACCGCGCGAACTTCCAGGAGATCCTGAAGGCGACGTGGGTGAGGCCCGAGGACGTCTCCCGTTACGAGGGCCTTGTGGACGTGGTGAAGCTCGCCACGCGCCAGCACGCCAATCCGGACATGGTGATCTCCGCCTACGAACGCGGCAGCTTCGAGGGAAATCTCCTCGATCTCTTCGAACCCGGATTCTCGCCGGCGTTCTTCCCGGCGTTCATCGACAATGCTGCGTTCCCGCACGATTGGTTCGACCGCACGTCCGCCTGCGCCCGCGAATGCACCGAATGCGGCTTCTGCGAACAAACGCTGCAACTCGTCGCAAAAAGCTTTTTCAAGGAGGCGAAGGGTAAATGAAAGCCTTTTTCTGTCAGTTTCTATCTACCAATCCGAATATATGGTTCAATCCCTCTTTGAGTTGGAGTTGGTTTCATTGCGTGATGTTGATAAC
>JAFRNO010000746.1 GCA_017430155.1 Kiritimatiellia bacterium
ACCATCTTGCAGCCGCGCGCGAGCAGCGCGCGCACGTGCCGGCGCGCGAGGCGCACGATCTCCGCCGCCGGACGGTTTCCGTAGGGACAGTTCGCCGTGTCGGCGATGTACACCGTGTCCTCGTGCGGCAGCCGCCGACGGAACGCCTCGCGCACGCACAGCCCCCCCACGCCGCTGTCGAAGAACCCGACCGGCGCGGACAGCGAAGCGGCGCCGCGGTCAGAGCGTGACGCCGTCCTTGAAGATCGCGATGCCGCGGGCATTCTCCACCTCGTTGCGCGCTGGCGCGCCGGACGCCACCTCCTGCACCTTCGCGGCGAACGCCTCCACGTCCGGGTTCGCCATCGCGTCCCAGTCGATCCAGTGCGGCTTCGCCTGCGCGAGCGCCGTGTTCGTGGAGATCTTCATCGTGGGCACGACCGTGCCGAACGGCGTGCCGCGTCCGGTCGTGAAGAGCACGAGATGGCAGCCGCTCGCCGCGAGCACCGTGGACGCGACGAGGTCGTTGCCCGGTCCCGTGAGGAGCGAGAGGCCGTGCGCCTTCACGTGCTCGCCGTAGTCCAGCACGTCCTCCACGGGGGAGCTGCCGCCCTTCTGCACGCAGCCGAGCGACTTGTCCTCGAGCGTGGTGATGCCGCCCGCCTTGTTGCCGGGCGAGGGATTCTCGTAGCACGGCTGGCCGTGGCGCGCGTAATAATCCTTGAAGTCGTTGACCATCTTCACGCACTTCTCGAACACGGCGCGGTCGCGGCAGCGCCGCATGAGGAGCGTCTCCGCGCCGAACATCTCCGGCACCTCCGTGAGCACCGTGGAGCCGCCGCGCGCGACGAGCCAGTCGCTGAAACGCCCCACGAGCGGGTTCGCCGTGAGGCCCGAAAAACCGTCGCTCCCGCCGCACTTAAGGCCCACCACGAGTTCCGAGACCGGCACATCCACGCGCTCCTTGATTCTAGCTTGATCTAGCTCTGCTAGCAGTTCTAGACCGCGCGCATATTCATCTCCAGGATCTTGCGCGCGCAAAAAGTGAATGTTGAACGAGGCCACGTCGCCGAGGCGGGCCTTGAAGGAGTCGAGCGTGTTGTTTTCGCAGCCGAGCGCCACCACGAGCACGCCGCCCGCGTTTGGGTGGCGGCAGAGCGCGGCGAGCAGGTTCGCCGTCATCTCGTGGTCCGCCCCGAGCTGCGAGCAGCCGTAGGGGTGCGTGAGGGCGATGCCCCCGCAGGATGCCGCGAGGCGCTCGCAGAGGTTGTTGACGCATCCCACCGTGGGCACCACCCAGATGTCGTTGCGCACGCCCACGCGCCCGTCGGGATGGCGGTACCCCTTGAATGTCGGCACGTCTCCCCTTGCTGTTGTACGCTTGCTGTCTCCTTCGCCCCGCACCACGGCGGGATCCGGATCGTATTCATACTCAAGGTTATCGCCCAAATTCGTGGCCACGTTGTGCACGTGCACATGCTCGCCGGGCGCGATGTCGCACGTGGCGTGCCCGATCGGCATGCCGTACTTGATCACGTTCTCGCCCACGCGGATGGCGCGCAGAGCGTATTTGTGGCCGTCGTCGCGGATCTCGACGTTGTCAAGCGGATGAATGATCATGACAGGCTTTCCACGTCGGCGCGCATGCGGGCGAGGTCGGACGCGTCGAGCACGAGCGCGGCGGCGCCGGCGTTCTCCAGCGCGTTCTTCACGCGGCGCGCGCCGCAGAGCACGGCCGTCATGCCGGGCTGCGCGGCGGTCCAGGCCGCCACGAGCTGCGCCGTGGTGCAGCGATGCTTCTCGGCGAGGTCCGCCCAGCCGTCGAGCATCGCGATCACGCGCGCGCGGTTCTCGGGCTTGTACCACGGGATCGTGCTGCGGAAATGCGAGGGGTCGAGGGGCGTGTCCATGCGGATCTTCCCGGTCAGCAGGCCCTGTTCGAACGGCTGGTAGCCGAGGAAGGCGATGCCGTTCGCGGCGCAGGCGGGAAGGACCTCCTTCTCGGCGTCGCGCACGAGCATGGAATACTTGTTCTGGCACGAGTCGAGCGCGCCGGCGGCCGACCATTCCGCGAGGCCCGCGGCGGTTTCGTTGCTCACGCCGATCGCGCGGATCTTGCCCTCGGCCTTCATCTTCATCAGTTCGCCCATGGTGTCGGCGACGGGCGTGAGAAGCGGCGGCTGCGCGGGGAGGTGGATCTGGTAGAGGTCGACGTAGTCGGTGCGGAGGCGGCGCAGGCTCTGCTCGAGCTCGCGGCGGATGGAGGCGGGCTCCACGCATGAGCGCACGGTCTTGCCGTCCTGTTCGTACCACACGGGACCGCGGTCGCCGTCCCAGGGGAGACCGCACTTCGTCGCGAGCACGGCCTTGTCGCGCCGGTCCTCGAGCGCGCGGCCCACGACCTCCTCGGAGTGGCCGAAGTAGTACGTGGGCGCGGTGTCGACGAGGTTCACGCCGTTGTCGAGCGCCGCATGGATCGCGGCGACGGACGCGTCGTCGTCCGTCGCCCCCCACCACGGGCCGCCGCCGACGGCCCACGTGCCGAGGGCGATGGGGGAAACCTTGATGCCGCTGTGGCCGAGTTCGCGCATGTCCATCAGAAGAGTCCTTTCACGTGGCCGGTCTCCACGTCCACGTCGATCCGGCGGTAGGCCGGCGAGGCGGAGGTGCCCGGCATGAGCTTGATTTCGCCTGCGACGGGCACGAGCAGCCCGGCGCCGCGGTAGATGAGCACGTCCTTCACGGGCAGACGCCACCCCTTCGGGCGGCCGAGCAGCTTCGGGTCGTGCGAGAGCGAGTATTGCGTCTTCGCGATGCACACGGGCAGGCGCGCCGTCTCGGGGTCCGCCTGGTAGGCTGCGAGCTTCTCGGCCGCCTCGGGCGTGTAGTCCACGCCGTCGCCGCCATAGACCTCCTTGACCTGCTTCTCGATGCGGTCGGCGAGCGGCTCGTCGAGGTCGCAGAGGAAGGCGAAGTCGTTCGGCTCGTCGCACGCGGCGATCACGGCGTTCGCGAGGTCGAGGGCGCCCTCGCCGCCCTTCAGCCAGTGGTCGCTCACGGCGAAGCGCGCACCTGCGCCTTCGGCCATGCGGCGCACGAGGTCGCGTTCGGCGGGCGTGTCGGTGTAGAACGCGTTGAGGCACACGACCGGCTGCACGCCGCTGCGGCGGATGATGTCGATGTGCGCGAGCAGGTTGTCGCAGCCCTTCTCGAGCAGGCCGAGATCCTCGTGCGTGTAGACGGGGTCGAGCGGAAGCCCCGCCTTCACGGCGGGCGCGCCGCCGTGCGCCTTGAGGGCGCGGACGGTCGCGACGAGCACCACGGCGTCTGGCTTCAGGCCCGAGCAGCGGCACTTGATGTTCCAGAACTTCTCGTAGCCCATGTCGCTTGCGAATCCGCTCTCCGTCACGACGTAGTCGCCGAGGGCGCAGGCGAGGCGGTCGGCCACCACGCTGTTCTGCCCGATCGCGATGTTCGCGAACGGTCCCGCGTGCACGAACACGGGCTGGCCCTCGATGGACTGCATGAGCGTGGGCTTGATCGCGTTGACGAGGAGCGCGCACATCGCGCCGTCCACCTCGAGGTCGGCCGTCGTCACGGGACGCCCGTCCTTCGCATACGCGACCACGATCCGCGAGAGGCGCTTGCGGAGGTCGGCGAGGTCGGCGGACATCGCGAGGATCGCCATCACCTCGCTCGCGACGGTGATGTAGAAGCCGCTCTTCATCTGGAAGCCGTCGAGCGCGCCGCCGCCGAGGCCGATCTCCACGTTGCGCAGGCCCTGGGCGCAGAAGTCGATCGCCCAGCGCATCTGCACGCGCTCGGGGTCGATGTCGAGGCGCTTCAGGCCGCGCGCGGCGAGCCAGGCGTCGTCGTGGTTGCGCTCGTGCTGCATGCGGCTGTTGAGCGCCACCATCGCGAGGTTGTTCGCGTTCGTGATCGCGTCGATGTCGCCCGTGAGGCCGAGGGAGAGGTTCGTGAGCGGCACGACCTGCGCGAGGCCGCCGCCCGCCGCGCTGCCCTTGATGTTGAACGTGGGGCCGCCGGAGGGCTGGCGCACGCAGCCGACCACCTTCTTGCCGAGGCGCCCGAGGCCCTCAACGAGGCCGAGCGTGGTGGTGGTCTTGCCCTCGCCGAGCGCGGTCGGCGTGATCGCGGTCACGTCGATGTACTTCGCGCGCTTCTTCTCGCCAAGGCGCTTCAGCACCTTCGTCACGTCCACCTTGGCGAGCACGTCGCCGTAGGGCGTCCATTCGCCGGACTCGAGGCCGAGTTCGGCCGCGAGCTCCGCCGCCGGGCGCAGCGTCTCTTCCGCCGCCTCGGCGATTTCCCAGTCCTTCATCTTCGTCGGGTCAAGTTTCATA
>JAFRNO010000747.1 GCA_017430155.1 Kiritimatiellia bacterium
GGAGGTGGACTTCGGCTTCTCGTCTCTCGCGGCCGCGGCGTCCATCAACGTCGACGCCGCCGTCACGCTGACGAACCTGACCTACCGCCAGGCCTTGGCCGACGCATCGCTCACGCTCGCGGGCGCGGGCGGCCTCACCTTCGCCGCCGGGGGCGTCATTACCGTCCCCGCGGGCAATACGCTTGTCATCGACACGGACGTGACGCTGTTGGGCCTCGTGACAAAGAAAGGCCTTGGAACGCTCGTCGTGAACGGCGGCATCACAAGTCCAGGCACGGGCGACGCGTACCATCTTGTCGCGCTGGAGGGCAACGTCGAGATCAACGGCATGGTGAGCAACTGCCGTCTCCGTTCGGAGAGCGACGCCACGGTGCCGACGATAACGATTGGCGAGAACGCCGTGGTGAGCAACGCGGTGAGCGTCAACCCGGGCTGGGGAGGTCCAAAAGACAGAAGGGGGGCCGTCGTTCAGAATGGCGGTGTCGTGGACATTAATCCGCCGACAGCCGGATTCCTCGGCGAAGGCCGGTGGGCGATGACGCTGGGAACGGGGTTCTACACGCTCAACGGCGGGACATTGTCGATCTACAAGCCCAATGCGCAATTCGTCTATGTCGACATCTCGACGGCCGAGTTCGTCCAAAACGGCGGCACGTTGAAGGTTGGAACCATGAACATGGTGCCATCCTTCGCCGCCCAAAGCCACAGCACCTACACGCTCAACGGCGGCACGAACGAGATCGAGGCCGCGTGGATACTCGGCGCGCCGGGGTGCGGCGAGGTGCAGCTCAACGGCGGCACGGTGCTTTCCCATTGCAACTCGGCGATGTTCGCGGCGAACATTCCCGTGACGCTGGGAGGAGACGTGACGTTTGCGCAGACGGCGGCGAACGTCGCCGTCACGTTCGGTTCCGACGTGACGGGCGAAGGCACGATCCGACAGGCGGGCCCGGGCACGCTCGCGTTCGCGAAAACCCTTGGCGACGAGGTGTCGCTCGACATCGCCTCCAACGCGAAAGTCTCGGTCGACTGCGAGGAGGTCGTGGTGCGCCGTCTCTCCATCAACGGCATCGCGCGCAAGGCCGGGCGTTACAGCGCCGATGGCAACGACCTGGGCGGGCATCTCGTCGGCACCGGTGACCTCGTGGTGCTGGAAGGAAATGATCTTGGTACGATCATCGTGATCAGGTAGCAGCGAAAGGAACAGATGATGTTGGCAAGGTTCACGTTTGTTTTGGGCGCCGTACTGGTTGTGGCGGCGCAGGTCGCCGTCGGCGCACCGCTCGCGAACACGAACGAGCTCGTGTGGACGGACGGCGCGAGCCTTCCGCAGGAGGGGCGCGCCTTCGCGGACACGCAGACGCCCTACTGGCGCATCGGCCAGAAGCACCTCGCGAAGATCGCCCCTGTCAACAGAGGCGTGGCCGGCCATGCGTCAGAAAGCGCCGGCATCTGCTACCGGTTCGTCACGGACGCTGACGAGATCACGCTGCGGTGGTCGCTCTCCAGCCCCAAGCTGGGGTTCCCGCACATGGCGGCCACGGGCGTAAGCGGACTCGACATCTACGAATGGACGAAAGAGAAAGGATGGCGGTTCGTCAACTGGCGCTTCGTCACACCCCGCAACTATCCCGACAAGCAGGCCGGGAACATCTACACGGTCAAGTGGACGCCGGGGCGTCCGTGCTGGATCTACCTGCCGCTTTACAACGGACTTTCGGATTTCGCGGTCGGCGTCGCCAAGGGGACGAAGATCGAGCCGCTTTCCGCGCGGGCGAGCGGCGTGACGAAGCCGGTCGTGTTCTACGGGTCGTCCATCACGCACGGGGCCTGCGCGTCGCGTCCCGGCATGGCGTTCACCGCCATCGCGGGGCGGAAGGGCGACTTCCCCGTGGTGAACCTCGGCTTTTCCGGCAGCGCCCATCTGGAACCGGAGGTTTGCGACATGCTCGCTGACATCGACGCGTCCTGCTACGTCATCGACCCTCTCGGCAACGTGCTGCACGGCCCCGGAGAACTGGAGGCGCGTTACGAGAAGTTCGTCCGCCGTCTCCACGCCGCGCGGCCCGGCGTGCCGATCATCCTCGCCCCGCCCGGCGGCGGTGCCGTGGGTCGTCCTTCGCCCGGCGTCGCCAAGGCGCACGCGATATTCGAGAAGCTGAAGAAGGAGTCCTCCGCCGAATGGAGCAGGCTCTACTGGATCACAGAGGACGAATTGGAGATCGACGACGACGAATACACCGTCGACGGCTGCCATCCGAATGACTGGGGCATGATGCAGATGGGACGCGCCTACGCGAGGACGGTGCGTCTGGCGCTCGGGCTGGATTTCGGCGCGGCGAAGCCGCTCGACGTCGGGAGCCGTCTTCAGGTGCTGTGGGACGACCATGTGGTGGATGCGGCGAAGACCACCGCGTCGCGCATCGTGCACCAGCCGGAGTACGTGGGCGTGGCGATGACGCACGAGAAGCCGTGGGAGGGCGACGGGAGCGATTACCACTGCATCGTGCCGGACCGCGACGAGCGCGGCGAGTTCCTGCGGATGTACTACAACGGCGTCGCCATCGGGTGCGGCTGGAAGACCGTGCGCGAGCATTTCTCCGCCGACGGCGTGCGCATCTGCTACGCCGAAAGCCGCGACGGCGGCCTCACGTGGGTCAAGCCGAATCTCGGCCTCGTCGAGTTCAGGGGCTCGAAGGACAACAACTGTATCCTGGACGGAAAGTCGTTCGGCAAGCCCTGGGACAACTTCATGGTGCTCAAGGACGAGAACCCGTCCTGTCCGCCGAACGAGCGCTACAAGGGCGTGGGCTCGCACGGTGGCGGACTCTGGTGCTTCCTTTCGTCGGACGGCATCCACTTCCGGAAGGGCTGGCAACTCGCGGTCACCGGCGCGTTCGACTCGCTCAACGTCGCACTCTGGGACAAGACGCGCGGCGAGTACCATCTCTACTTCCGCGGTTTCCACAAGGTGACGGCGGACCGCAACGGCGACAACGACGTGCGCGACGTCCGGCACAGCGTGTCGAAGGACTTCAAGACGTGGTCGGAGCCGAAGTTCCTCGACTTCGGCGAAGGGGCGGAGGACTACGCGCTCTACACAAACGTGATCCAGCCTTATTTCCGCGAGCCGTCGATCTTCGTGGGCTTCCCCTCGCGCTACGTGGAGCGCAAGGCGTGGACCCCGAACTACGATCGCCTGCCCTCGCCCGAGAAGCGCAAGTGGCGCATGGACAAGGCGCACGGCGGCCATCCGCGCTACGGCCTCACGGTCACGGACTGCATCTTCATCTTCTCGCGCGACGGGCAGCGCTTCTATCGCGAGGATGAGGCGTTCATGCGTCCGGGCCCCGAAAATCCCGGCAACTGGGTGTACGGCGACGGCTACCCCGCGTACCAGCTCATCAAGACGCCCGCGCCGTTCGGCGGCGATGACGAGATCTCCATTTTCTCCTACGACCAGCACTGGAGCGGCCTCGCCGAGAACCTCATCCGCTGGCGTCTGCGCCAGGATGGCTTCATCTCGCGTCGCGGCACGTACGCGGGACAGAAGGTGGTCACGAAGCCGCTCGTGTTCGCGGGTTCGGAGATGCTCGTCAACTTCTCCACCTCCGCGCGCGGGCGGATGTTCGTGACGCTGCGCGACGCGTCCGGGCGCGCTCTCAAGAGCATTGAGCTCTTCGGTGACAAGGTGGACCGCATGGTTGATTTCGCGGATGGCGGCAAGGTGTCGGATTTTGCGGGCAAGCCCGTCGTGGTCGAGTTCGACCTGTTCGACGCGGACCTCTATTCCTTCCGCTTCACGGACAAAGTCGTAAGCGAGGGTAAATAGCTGACATGAAAGTCGTGGTGATAGGTTTGGGGTCGATGGGACGGAGACGCATCCGCCTCATGCAGGCCATGCCGGACGGGTTCGAGATCGTCGGCGTGAACCGCTCGGCCGAGCGGCGCGCGCAGGTCGAGAAGGAGCTGGGAATCCGCGCGTTCGCCACGCTGGCGGAGGCGATCGACGCGGCGAGGCCGCAGGCGGCGTTCGTCTGTACGGCGCCGGCGGGTCACGGCCCGACCGTGCTGGAGTGCATCGACGCGGGCCTCGACGTGTTCATGGAGATCAACCTCATCGGGCCGTGGTACGCCGAGGCGGCGGCCAAGGCGAAGGCGAAGGACGTGAAGCTCTTCATTTCGTCGACGCCCGTCTACCGCCGCGAGATGCGCTACGTCGCCGATGCGGTGCGCGGCGAGCCGGTGAACTACCTCTACCACTGCGGACAGTACCTGCCCGACTGGCATCCCTGGGAGGACTACCACAACTTCTTCGCGGCGAAGAAGGAGACGAACGGGTGCCGCGAGATCCTGTGCGTGGAGTTGCCGTGGATTGAGAAGGCGTTTGGCCGGATCGAGTCCGTGCAGGTGATGAGCGGCCGCCTGACGTCGCTCGACATCGACTTCCCCGACCACTACATGATGTCGATCCGGCACGCGGGCGGCAGCAAGGGCCTGTACTGCCAGGACATCGTCTCGCGCAAGGGCCTGCGCCGTCTGGAGGTGTTCTCCGAGAAGCACCACGTCTTCTGGGAGGGGACGCCCGATTCGCTCTCCGCCTACGACGTGGAGACGAAGGCCCTCAAGCCCGTCCGGCTCTACGACGACGTCGTGCAGGACGGCCGCTACAACGCGAACATCATCGAGAACGCGTATGCCGACGAGATCCGGGCGTTCTTCGACTACGTCCAGAAGGGCGCTGTGCCGCCCTACACGTTTGACGAGGACGCGCATACCCTTGCCGTCGTGGACGAGATCGAAAACGGAGGCGCGTGAGCCGACATGGACATTTGCATCATAGGTTTGGGGTCGATCGGGCAGCGGCATCTGCGGAACATCCACGCCGTCGCGGCGCAGCGCGGCGTCGACGTAGCGACGGACGTCGTGGAGCCGCGCGAGCTCGACTATCTCGACGAGGCCACCCGCGCGCTTGTCAGACAGCGCTTTGCCGCGCCGGACGTCCTCGGCCGCTACGACATGATCTTTGTCACGAATCCGTCGCAGCTGCACGCGGAGACGCTCGCGGCGGTCAGGGACAGGGCAGACTACTTCTTCGTCGAAAAGCCTGTCTTCACTCAGGCGCTGGACGGCGACGCGCTCGCGCTGTACGCCGACGAACGGAAGTTCTTCGTGGCGTGTCCCATCCGCCACACGCGCGTCTACGGATTCCTCTCCGAGTTCGTGCCGCGGAACAAGGTGTACTGCGCGCGCGCCATCTGCTCGTCGTATCTGCCCGAGTGGCGTCCCGGGACGGACTACCGCCGCACGTACGCCGCGCAGGAAGGTTCGGGCGGGGTCAAGCTCGACCTCATCCACGAGTTCGACTACCTGTTCACCCTGTTTGGGTTGCCGCAGTCCGCGCATCTTCTCGAGGGCAAGTTCTCCGCGCTCGAGCTGAAGAGCGTGGACGGCGTGTCGTTCGTGGGGCGGTATCCCGACAAGACGCTGGAGCTCCATCTGGACTACTATGGACGCGTCCCTCGCCGGGAAATAGAGCTCTACACGGCGGACGACGTCGTCGTGTGCGACTTCATCAAGGCCGAGGTGCGCTTCCTGAAGAGCGGGCGGCAGATCGATCTTGCCGAGGAGCGCAACGAGTATTGCCTGCGCGAAATCGACTACTTCTTCGATTTCGCCCTGAAAGGGAGGGCGAACATCAATTCCATCCCCTATGCCAACGGCATCATTGGCTTCGTGCTGGCCTCGGACGCCGCGGCCATGAACGCCCTGCAGATTTCGGTTACGTAATCAAAAGGAGAGATCGTAAAGAAGCATGAATAATCGATGTCGTTTTCAGACAGTCCTGCTTCAGGCGTGCCTAGGTGCCCTGGTGGCGCGTGGCGATACGTCCCCGGGGCCATTGGTGCCTACGCCTGGAGACGCGTCCTTCCGCGTGACGCCCTACGTGCAGCATCCGTCCACCAATGCCATGTCGATCCTCTGGGTCTCGGATACGAACGCGACCGCCCTGATAGAATGGTGGCCGGAGAGCGACAGATCGGATTGTCGCTTTGAATCTGTTGTGCCGCGGTTGGCGACAGAGCTGGACTACTTCGGCTATTCGCACGCCAAGCAGTATCTCCCGTCGCTTGTGCCCTGGCAGTATCGGCATCGCATCGAAGGTCTTCAGCCTGATACGAAATACGGCTACTGCGTCATGTTCGGGAACGAGGCCTACACGAATTCCTTCCGCACCGCGCCGATGGCGTTCCGGCCCGTCCATTTCGTCGCTTACTCCGACAGCGAGACGCAGCCATCCTCCACTGGCGATCGCGTGGTGTGGGAGAACTATGCCGTGGATCACGACACCACCCCCAACAGCGGCCGACGCTACTACATCGACCAGACAGACGGCTACGCCAGCAACATCTGCACGATGGTTGCGAGCAAGCCCGATTTCTTTGTCATCGCCGGCGACCTCGCCGAGAAGGGGTCCGACCAGACGCACTGGGACGAGTTCTGGCGGCACAACGCCGGCAAACTGAACGATCCCGCGGGATCCACGCCGATCCTTGCCGCGCCCGGTAACCACGAATACCACGGCTACTACGCCGCCGAC
>JAFRNO010000748.1 GCA_017430155.1 Kiritimatiellia bacterium
AGAGAGGAACGCCTTCCAGGGGACGATCTGCCCCGTGATCTGGATGCCGTGGTTGACGAAGAGCGCCGTGCCCGAGCGCATGAGGACGTAGGGCGGCTTCACGTAATGTCCGTTCACGAACACCATGCCGGAGCGGATGGGCTTGCCCTTCACGGCCTTCAGGGCCTTGTTCGCGCCGGCGGGGACCTCCTCGAACTGCGGCGCGGCCGCGCCGGCAGCCAGCACGAGCGCGCCGGCGATGCCGATTGCTGCACATATTCTTTTCATTTTCTCTCTTCCTTCCTTTCTTGCGCCGTCCCGCGACCCGTCAAGCCCGGGGTGCCGCGGAGGCGGCTTTCTTTTTCATCATATACACGGCCACGAGCAGCGCCATGCCGCCGATCACCAGCGGGACGCCGATCCACGGGCGGTAGAAAAGCCACGCAACGCCGATCGTGAGGAGCGAACACGCGCCGGAAACGAGGCCGGCCGCAAGCGACGTTCCCATGGCGACGATGCCGTTCAGGATCGGGATTACGTCCACGAGCGTGTCGATCGGCCCCAGCACCATCTTGAGGCCGAAGAACATCGCGAGCAGGCCCGCGAGGCGCAGCAGCCAGGTGATCTTGGAATTGGTCGACTGCGCGTCGGCGAAGATCTTCGCCGCCGGGAGGCGTCCGTCGCGGACGAACGACAGCGTCTCGCCGTCCGAAGCCGCCCAGGGCGCCAGCGTGTCGCCTCCCTGCCGCACCACGACGGACACGTCGTGCGGCAGGACGACCTCGAACCGCACGCGCACGTCTCCGGGCACGGGCGACACCGCGACCGAGCGGCCGCCGACGAGTGCCGCCGACGCCGCGTTCGCCACGGCCGCGGCCGCATTCGTCGCCGCGGCGGCAGCCTGCGTGGCGGCCAGCAGGGGCGAGACGCCCGAGGACGCGGGGACCGGCGCCGAGGCAACCGGCGCCGCCGGAGCATACGGCACGTAGATGTAGCCGTTCTGGAAGTGGCCGCCGGGCACGGACGCCGGCACGACGTAGTTCGTCGGATAGGCGTACCGGGCCTTTTCGCCGATGCGCTTCACGTGCGCGGCGGAAAGCCTGAACGCGCCGAGCGCCACGTTCGCGGCAAGCTTTTCCTCGTCGCTGAACGGCATCGCCGCCGGCGGATTGGCCGCGCGCTTCGCCGCTTCATGGAACTTGGACGAGTCTTCGGGCTTGGCGCACCATTTGTACGAATAGTTGTAGGTCGTGATCTCGCGGGTCTTGTTGCCCTCCTTCACGCGCTTCGTCTCGGACTCCTCGACGACCTGGTACACCTCCACGAGGCGCTTGAGGCGCAACGCGTTGGCGGAGACGCCGAACACGTCGTCCGAAAGGACGTCCTGCGTGTCGGCCTTGCCGCTGACGTGCACGAGCTTGCCCTCGTTCGCGGGATCGATCTTGTCCGCCGGAACGTCCACGACGGCGCCGGCGCCCTCGTTGAGGCGCTTGGCCGTGTCGACGGCGCGGCCCTCGTTCCAGAACAGGATAGGGAAACCCGCGATGAAGAGCACGAATCCGAACAACACGCCCTTGAACGACGACCCGAGGCGTTGGACCCAGGACGGATTCTCGACAACACGTTCTTCCGTGACGGCCATATTTAGCTTCCTTTCCTTTTCATGGATTTGTTCGTGACGGTCCCGGCGATGGACCGCACCATCGCCGAGAACCGAAGCTTGGACTTCTCCGCATCCCGCTCGACGCCGAGCAGGATGCGCAGGACGACGCTCTCAAGGAGCGCAAAGAGCACATCCGACGTGAGGCGCGGGTCGACGTTCGCCGACAGCTCGCCGCGGCGCGCGCCCTCCTCCAGCAGACGAAGGAACAGCTCGCGCAGGCCGCCCGTGAACTGGGCGATGCGCGCGCGCATGTCCTCGCCCCGGCGCACCATGTCGATCACGAAGGCGTAGATGGCCAGCAGGAACTGCTTCCGCTCGAAGAGCGTGTCGATCACACGGTCCGCCACGCGGTTGAGCCGCTCGGGCACGGGCAGCGGCTGCACGGCGATGGCGGCGCTGGACACCTTGATCGCGTGCGTGCAGCCGTGGATGGCCTCGTCGAAGATCTCGCGTTTCGTCTTGAAATAGCGGTACAGCGCGGTACGCGCCACGCCCGTCGCCTCGGAGATCGTGAGGAAAGAGACTTTGGCATAGCCAAGCTGCGCGAACAGTCCCATAGACCGTTCGACGATGAACTGCCGACGCGCGGCGTGATCGATGCGCTTTGCCATGTGCGAATAGTATAGCATATTTTCGCCCTTTGGAGGGTCTAATTGTCTTATGTCTCATGTCTCCCCAGGCCTCTTGTCTCAGGTATCATGTCTCCCCCCCCCGCTTTTCCACTTGTGAATCGCATCGCTCTTGTATATAATGCCCCGTCAAACCCACCGGAGACCCACGTATGAAGAGAAAATGGAATTGCATCCCGTCCGCCACGGCGGCCTGCGCCCTCACCGCAGCATGGACGGCCCTCGCCGCCGCGCCGGCCTACGAGCCGGAAGACGCCGACGTGGCGTCCGAGGCGGTCACGTGCCGCCGCGTCGGGAAGCCGGCGCTGCCCGGCGACGCCTTCTCGCGGCGCGAGCTCTGGACGACCCAGAACTACGAGAAGAAACTCGGCATCGAAGTGGGCGGCACGCGCGACGGCGCGCGGGGGCTCTGCCTCGACGGCTCCGCGAAGACGTGCGACACGGCGTGGAACGCGACCTCACGCAAGATCCCGCTCGCGGGCGCGGGCCGACGCTACCGGCTCGGGTTCCGCGTCGACACCACGGTGGCGATCCGCCTGCCGAACAGCGACGGCGAGACCTGGCGCAGCGCGGTCTTCTGGCAGGATGCGAACGGCAAGGAAATCTCCCGCGAGCCGATCGCGTATTCGGCCCCCAAGGGACAGCGCACGCGCGTGGCCGTGTACGGCGACATCCCCGCCGGCGCCGCGTCGTTCTCCCTGCGCTTCGCGTTTGACCGTCCGAACATCGGGCCGAACGACCGCGTCGTCTACGGCGACCTGTCCTTCGAGGAACTGGCCGAGCCGCCGTCCTACGCGGCGGAGGCGTCGTTCGTCTCGGAGGTGCACGAGGGCGGCGCCGTCTCCTGGCGCGCCGACGTTCCCGACGGCTGCGCCGTGCGTTTCCAGTGGCGCGGCGCGCCGACGCCGGGCGAGCTCGCGAAACGGCCGTTCGCCGGACCGGACGGAACGGACAAGACCTTCTTCGACGCGCCCTTCAAGGCTCCGGCGCCGTTCATCCAGTACCGTGCCGTGCTGCGCGCCAACGGCAAGTCGACGCCCGCGTTGCGGGAAGTCGTTTGCG
>JAFRNO010000749.1 GCA_017430155.1 Kiritimatiellia bacterium
ATGGCTGCCGCGCATATGGATGCGATGCTCGCCGCGAGGGCGAGCGTGAAGCGAGTCTGTGCGTGCATGCGGGAATTATAGCATATTATCCGAGCAACGGCTTGAGCTCGCGGGCAAAAGCCTCGTAGTCGGCCTCGCTGATCGGCTGGCCGAACGGCGAGCGCGCGAAGCCGCAGTCGTAGCCGAGGACGCGCATGCCGGCCTTGCGGTAGGAGAAGTTCGGGTACTTCGAGAAGAAGTACGTGAGGTGGTTGGCGCGCTCCTGGATGGGCGCGGCCTCCGCGAAGCGACCCTCCTTCGCGAGACGGCAGATCGCCACGTAGGCCTCCGGGATGATGTTGTACGTGGTGCCGATGCCGCCCGAGAAGAGCTTGTTCATCGCAAGTCCGCTCAGCAGGTGCGGGTCGTCGCCCACGAAGCAGACGATCTCCTTGTCGACCATCTTCTTCATCTCCTGCACGGACCAGAAGTCGCGCCCCGTGTACTTGAGCCCCTTGAGGTTGGGGATCTCATAGAACTTCCGCTCGCGGTCCGGCACGAGGTCGCGGTACCAGCAGTAGATCATCATCGGGAGCGCGGTCGCGCCCGCGATGCGGCTGTAGTGGTAGTACGACGCGTCGAAGTTCTGCCCGAACACGAGCGGGCCGAGCGACGCGATCCAGTCCGCGCCCGCCTTCTCCGCGTGCTTCGCGAGCCGCACGGAATCCTCCGTGTACGTGCAGCCCACGTGGATGATCACCTTCGCGCGCCCGTTCACGGCGCTGATCGCGGCCTCGGCAAGGTACTTGCGCTCCGCGAGCGAGAGGAGCACGTGCTCACCCGTGCCGCCGCCCACGTAGAAGCCCTTCACGCCGGCCTTGAGCAGACGTTCCACCTGCTTGCCGACCATGTCGCCGTTGACCTTGTCGTCCTTCGTGTAGGGCGTGAAGATCGGCACGAACGCGCCCTCCATGCCCTGAAACTCGGGGCCGTTCAACACGGGGAACGTGTTGACGGCGTTCTGCGTTGCGGACGCCCCCCCGCCCTCCTTCCCGATTGCCGTGGCGGTAGCCGCCAGCGCGGCTGCACCGAGGAATTCTCTTCTGTTCATTTTCTTTTCCTTTGCGTTCTTTATGACTCGAAAATCCTACTCACCGAAGCGATATGAATAGACGTCGGCGTCCTTCAGCTCGAAGTGCAGCGTGATCGGCTTGCCGGCGAGCGCCGACACGTCCGTGCCGCCCTTCCACGCCATCGCGAGGTCGATCTCGTCGCCGTACGCTTCCTTGCTTTCCGCGAGCGTGAACCCGGGAATCGGCGCGCCTCCTGCGTCGCGGACCTCGCAGCGGATGGAGCCCGCGCCCGAGGTGGAGGCGTTCAGCAGGAGACGAGTCGGCTTGCCGCCGGACGCCGCCGCGAACGCGAGCGGCTTCGTCGTGACCGTGCCGCCGCGCCAGGGCGCATTCACGGAGACGAACCCGTCGAGGCGGATCGTCATGCGGCGGAGGCGGTTCGGCGCCTCGAGCGAATAGTAGTTCTCCGTGGAGTAGAGGGAGAGTTCGTCGGGACAGCCGAGAATCGCGGACTTCGTCTGTACGAATCCCCAGGCGATCATGTTGTTGCGGTTGATCCACCGCTCGTGCTGGAGGCCCGGACGCAGGAACGCCTCGCTCCAGCGCCGGAAGCGCGCCCCGTCGCGGCTCGACATGAACACGCCGTCGGAGACGCCGGGGATGCCGCCCGCGCCGCTTTTGTCGTAGACCGTGCAACGCCCCTCGGTGAACCGCTTCGGGAAGCCCACGTACATTCCCGGCGCGCGGTCGTAGGGGTGGATCGCGTTCGTGTAGAGCTGGTCGTTCGGCGAGTCCGTTTCGTACGTCACCCACTTCGGGTCGCTCCATGTCAAGAAGTCCTTCGACGTCGCCCATTGGATGCCGCGCAGCATCTTGCCGTCGGGGCCTTTCCAGAACGTACGATAGTAGGTCACGTAGCATCCGCGCGCGTTGTCCCAGAACACGATGTTCTGCGAATCGAACGCGCCCTTCGTGATGAGCGGCTTGTCGCCGATCTTCTTCCAGTGGATGCCGTCGGGCGAGACGAATCCGGCAAGTCCGCTCTTGCCCTCGCCGGCCACGGCCTTGTACTTCTCATCGGGCCTGCACGCGGGGTTGCGGTCGAAGAACGGCGAGAAGTTGTGCGCGGCCTGCTTGCCGTCGTTCTTCAGGATGATGTTGTTCTCCTTCGAGCCGCCGTATTCGCAGATGCCGAGCTTCGGCTTGCGCCACACGACGCCGTCGTCGCTCTCCGCGTAGCAGACCACCTGGTGGTTCTTGTAGCCGGGCAGCCTGTATGCGCTCCCGCGGTAGTACATCTTGTAGTTCACGTCGTCGCGCAGCACGGTGTGGTAGCAGCACACGTTCCCCTCCCACGGCGCGTCGTAGACCATCGACACCTCGCGCTGTTCGGGATGGTGCAGCTTCAGCGCCGCGCCGCCGCCCAGCGCGGCGATGCGTTCCATGTCCCACATCACCTCGCGCCCGGTTCCCAATTCCTTCACCTGCGCGGCGGCGAAGGTTGCCGAGAAAACGACGAGGACCGCAAGTATCGCATGCTTCATCTTATCTTCCTTGTATCGCGCGCAGCACGAGGCATGTCGGATGGCCGCCGCGCGTCACGGTCACCCGCAAGCCCTCCAGCGTCTGCCGCGCAAACCGGCAGACGTTCGGGATGTCCTGGTTGTTGCCCTTCAAGGCGTTCGCATGCGTCAGCGCGCCGAGCGAATGCCACGCGCCGCCGCTCAGCCCTTCGACGACGCAGTCCTCGATCGGGCACTTGTTGACCCACGAGAG
>JAFRNO010000750.1 GCA_017430155.1 Kiritimatiellia bacterium
GAATCTCCGCCGCCACGTCGAAGCCATCCGCGAACGCATAGGCGACATCTAGGCAGAGTCCCATGCGAGGGCTCAGATCGCGAATCATCGCGAAGGTTGCCCTCGGCGTCGGGAAAAGCGTCGGCACGCCAGATTTCGGGTCTTCGCCGTGGTTGTGAATCGCAAAGTCGATCTTGTACTGGTCAGCCAGCTGCGAAGCGAGTTCGCACAACGCACGGCTCCCATGTTGGCGCTTGCCGGACTGACCTGGGACGGATTTCAGACTGAAAGGCACGCCCACGAGCGTCGGTACGCCAAGCGACGCCGCGTAGTCGAAGCGC
Source organism: Kiritimatiellia bacterium (assembly GCA_017430155.1). Lineage (GTDB taxonomy): Bacteria > Verrucomicrobiota > Kiritimatiellia > RFP12 > UBA1067 > RUG572. Next base: position 321 of record JAFRNO010000750.1, read on the forward strand.
CGCTTCATCTCGTCCGCGTCGCCGATGTAGACCGGCCCCACGCCATACGCGACGATGCCGGCGTCTGCCAACATGCGCTTGCGCTCGGCGATCTCCGTCGCAGTAGCCGTCGGCCCCATGAACGAATCCTTGATGCACAGGCCGAGCGCTCCCAAACGCTTAACGTAGGCGACGACCTCTTCTGGCTTCAACCTATGGAAGGTAAAGCCTGCGAATCCCACGTTCACGCGCCGTACGCTAGACCTCGCATCCTCAACCCTCGCACGTGTATCAGCCACCGCAAGCATCCCACTTGCGGCGATCGAGCCGATGAACTTCCTTCGTGTCATTTGACACCCCCCTCCTGCTTTCCGTCCGACTGGAACATGAGTTGCGCCAGCCACAGCGAATTGTCGCTTCCAAAGCGGTCGCATCCCTTGGGCTGCATCCACTCCGCCGTGATCAACCATGCCGAATCAGCGCCAGCGTCGCAGCATACGAAGTTTCCCGACCTCGTGCCCAGCTCCGGCACCAGTGTACGCTCCGTTGACTTCACCAGGCACTTCCTCAATGGATCAAACCACGCCATGTAGATCGGCGCGCGATTGCGGAACACGTGTCCGTTCATCGCGTCTTCACGCGTGTACGCGAGATAGAGTCCTTTCGCGCAACGAAGCCAGTGCTGCTGGGTATTGCGGTTGGCCAGGATCCGTCCGTCATCCCACCGCCACGGTTCGGGTATCGTAAAGGCCAGGCCGTCGTCGCTGGTGGCGAAAAGCCCCTGTTCGTCCGTGCGGATCGTGAGATAATATTTCCCGTTCAGCCGTGCCAGCGAAGGTTCGCAGTAGCCCCGCCGGTAGGACGTGCCGACCAAGGGCGTGCCGGCCTCCACGATCTCGAGGTTCTCGCCGACGAAGCGGTAGCGTACCGTGACGACCCGACTGTGCTGGACGAGTTTAGGATCGGGAACCTGGTAGTAAAAAGCCGCCAGAATATCGCCGTTCTCCATTTCGAGCCATTGACCGAAGGCGTAACACCGACTGAACTCGAACGGGAACGGCAGCGGTCTCCACCCGGTGTATTCCCCCTTTTCAGGATCAACGAATATCTGGATTGGATAGTCAAGACGCTTCTCGGTGATGGCGTGCGCCGCCGCAAGGGGGAAATTGTCGTTCTCGTAAGTGGTCGTCATCCCGAGGCCGAACCAGCGGCTGTTCTTGAAGCTGTAGTGCGGGTTGCCGTAATACTCCACACGGCGCTTTCCCTCGCGCGTCTCCTTCAGGGCCGTCATCTTTTTCGGCTCGCTCCAGGTGAGGCCGCCGTCCGTGGACTTCGCCATGAACATCCCCTTGAACACGTCGCTCCCCGAGCACTGCAGCATCTGCCACGTCATGAGCGCCGTGTCCTTGCCGTCCGTCGCCACTCCGGGCTGCGCCTTGCATGTCGCGCCGTCCCAGCCCGGGAAATGGCGCCTGCGCGTGAAGGTGTACGGCACCGGGCGCATGCTTGCGCCGCTGATCGCCTCGCGGAGCGAGCGCGCAACCGCCTCGCCGACATCCTTCATCCCGAGGTCGTTCAGGTGGATGCCGTCCACCGTGCCCTCGTCGCTGTGGATCAGGTCCTCCTTCTTTAAGAGATAAAGCCCACGCCAACGTTCCGGCGCCTCCTTCTTCAGCCGACGGTACAGCGCGAGGATGCGTCCGTCCACCTCGGCAGACCGGCTCAACGGCGAAACGAGGTCCGTGTTCTGCATGAGAATCACCGGCACGTCGGGGCGCAGCCGATTGAGGTCTCTGAGGAACTTCTCGTAGCGCGCGTCGAACTGTGCGCCGTCGATGTCGTCCGCATTGTCGATCACGTACGCGCTCGCGTCGATCTCCGCGAGCACCTTCGGCCACTCCCCGTCCATGTGCGCGAGACCCGACATCCCGAAGTTGACCACCTCCACGTCGCAAAGGCGCCCCACCCAGGCAGACCAGATCAGGCCCGGACGCGAGGCGCACCCGCCCTGGGTGATCGAGTGTCCGTACAGCACCACCGGCTTGGAGGCCCCGCGATGCCGGGGCGCCTCCTTCAGCGCGCTACCCGCGTCCAGCCCCACCGCGAAACTGCGGATGCCGTCGTACGGCGGCAGATAGACGAGGCATTCGTCGCCCGGCTGCCAGGGCATCTCGGAATAGAGCTCCTTGCCGTGCGCCGCAAAGCGCGGCGTGAGCGTGCGGATGGCGTGGTACGCCCCGTCGCCGGTGCGTCGGTAGATGTCGACGCCGCTGGTGCCGTTCGGCGCCATGTGGTGCATGCCGCCGCCATTGAGCTGACGCCAGCGGAAGCGCAGCTTCCTGGAATCCGTTACGAAGCGAAAGGCCAGCGAAGTGGAGAACTTCATCAGTCCGATTTCCGCCTTGGGGATCGACGCGTACAGGCGTTCTGGCAAACGCTGGTACAACGGCGCGTCCGGGAATCCGCACCCTTCCAGCGGCAGTTCCTTGCCATCCTTCCACGTCACGCCCTCGTCCACCTTCGCCTCGTCGAACAGCTTTGGATGGAACCGCGGGAAATCCAGCACCTTCTCCGCCGCCGCACACGACACCGCCGTCATAAGAACGACCGTCGCGCCCAGCGCCGGCAACTTCGCGCCCAATCTCATGAACGGCCTCCGCTATCTGCTGACAACGGCCGTGCGGGCAGCGCGGATGCCTACGTTGCTACGGCACTGCTCATAGATATAGTAGTCGCGGTACGCGCTTCGGCACTGGCTGGCGGCTGACTTCCACTGTCCGCCGCGACACATGCGGTAACCCGAGGTTGGATTATCGGACGGACCCGTGTTCGGATCGCACGACGTGATGTTTTCGGCATATGCGTCAAGGACCCATTCGAACACGTTGCCCAGCATGTCGTAAAGTCCCCAGGCGTTGGGCGTGTACGATCCGACCTTGGCCGTACCGTGTTCGGCGGTGCACTGCGCGTCGGGTTCGGCGCTGAAATCATCGCCCGTATAACCGCCATTGTACCTGTATCTGCCGACGGCGTTCAGGTTCGGCGATGTCGTCGCATTCGAAAGTTCCTCGCCGGAATAGAGCGCCGCCCCGCAACCGGCTCGGCATGCGAACTCCCATTGCGCCTCGGTCGGCAAATCGAAGCCCGCCATCCCCACCCGGGCGTTGAGCCGTCCGAAGAACGAGTCGCCGTCCACGGCATGTCCGTCCCGGGGCCACGAATAACTGCCGCCGATCGCCCCCCGTGCCATGCGATAGGACACCGATTCCACCGGACGCGTTGCGTAATCCGCATCCAATTTGAAATAAGAGGGCCGTGAACCATTGACGACGAGAGCGTACTGCCGCTGGGTGACGGGATACACGCCGATGTAGTAGTCTTCGTCCAGCGTCACCAGATGCGGCTCCTCTGAAATGGATCCGCGACCCGTTTCCGTGGTCGGCGATCCCATCCGCCATTCGACATTCGCGGCAGGGATCTTCCGCATCAGCAACATATCCGTCTTGTAGAGGTCGTTCGTCACCCCGCCTGGAACAGACTCCGCATCCGGATAGTAGCGGACTGTGTTGGCCGCCACGAGCGACACCGCCATGTAATCGGGCGGACAGTTCGTCGCCCATGCGCTCACCACCGCCGTCGCGTTCGAGGACTGGTTGCCCTCCCATGCCTTGAACGGCTTCCACGTAAACGACCTCGCCCCCGGCTCCACAAGGCGATTCACGTCGCCGCTCAGGTACGTGAGGTGGCTTCCGCCAATGGAGACGCCATTGGTCTGGATGTCCACGGTCACGATGCCGCGTTCTCCCTCGAGCGTGTAGTTGACCATGACCGTTCCACCCTGCTGGACCATCGTCACACTGTTCTGCTGGATGACTGGCACCGCCAAAGCCAAACTCGACAGCCCGAGGGCCATTCCCGAAACCACTTTTGAAACAACATTCTTCATTTGAACCTCTCTTTCCTGTAAACAAATCATCTCAGAATAATGACGGAGTTTGGCATCGTCCCCTTGACGAGCGCCTCGTTCGAACGTTCTGTCGTCTTGTACAGGCCGTTCGCAGCGACGGTTGGCGACACGTCCACCCCGCGCGCCCGCGCCTCCACAGTTGTCTCGCCAGACGCCACGCAGGACGGCAGGACGACAACGCGCCTTGACGTATCGTACACCCACGCGCCAACATCGGCATTTGCCGTACCTGCGGCTAGCATCAGCAAGATGCTGGAACAGAGTTCCTTATGCCTTCTTGTAGCCATCGAACAATCCTTTTCTTTTTAGGTAAGGGACGGCCAACAGTTTACCATACGCCCCGTCCGAAAAGGAATTGCCGATCGTACACAAGAATATCAGCATTGCCAAACTTTCGCAACAAAGATTTGGCAACGACCGATTTCGTTTCCCCTAAATTGCAAAATGCAGATTAGGGGAAATTTTTCGCAGAAGGAAGACTGAAGGTTTCAGCTTGTCCGCACAGGTCTCGTGTGCTATAATGATGACCCGATCAGGTCAGGTCAGAACAAGGAGAAAACATGGTAGTTGACATGCCCATACCTACAATGATACATTCGATTTCGGAGGCAAAGGCACATTTTTCCGCCATTGTCGATGAAGCCAGCGGCGGCAAGACATTCGTCATTTGCCGCGCAGGGCGCCCCTTGGTAGTCGTATCGCAATATGTCCACCGTAATCCCAAGCGCCGACCTGATTCACTTAAGGGCAAAATATGGATGTCCGACGATTTTGACGCCATGCCCGATGGTTTCGAGGAGGCTTTCGGATGAGGTATCTTCTTGACACCCATGTCGTTCTCTGGTGGTATTTCGATTCTTCTCGCCTGCGCAAGGAGCATTTGAAACTAATCGCTGCGGATGAAAATGACCTGTACGTTAGCGCGGCGGCAATTTGGGAAATAGAGGTCAAGCGAAGGAACGGAAAGATCAAGTGCCCGATCGACATGATGGAACGGATCAAGGCCGATGGATTCATCCTTCTGCCAATTACCGCCGAACATCTCGTCCCCCTGCGAACCATCCCCCCAATCCATAACGACCCTTTTGACCGTATCATGGTCTGTCAGTCGATGGTCGAGAAGATTCCCCTAATCTCATACGACGAAAAGGTGAACGCCTACTTCATTTGAAGGAATGATTGCAAGGCATGACGACGACGCACTACCACCATCCGAACGCAATGGCGCTGACGGGCGCGCGACTGGGCCTTGGCTGGCTTGCCCGCCTAGAGTCATGTGGCATCACCACCGCCTCCGCTGCGCCACGCCATGCGCACGAGTCGATTGAGGTTCTCTGCTGTCTCAAAGGGGCGATTAGCTACGAATTCGACCATAGGCCAAGCGTCACGTTGACGACAGGGTGCTTTCTCGTAATACCGACGGGAGCCGATCACCGCATCACCAGCGGATTGGAAAGCCCCAGCCTTCGCATGGGCTTCTTCCTTCGCCCGACGCTGGCAAAGAGTGGCCGCTTCGATCTATTCACCGCAGCCACCTTCCGCGAACTCTGCGCAAACCTTCTCAAGAAGCGTTTCACGCCGCAGTCCATTCCCAACGAGGTGCGCGGCGTTCTGGCCCGGTTGGCGGACATAATCCAAGTCGTCGCCCCATCTTCCGCCGAGATCACCGAAGCGCGCGTCTTGTCCACCTTCGCCTTCCATGCCCTGGCATCAAGCAGGCGGACGCCCGTCCCCAAGACGGAAACGGGCCTGATGGACGAGGCCGTCAAGTGGCTGGAGACGCACTACGCCGAGAAGGTCACGCTCGCCCAGCTCGTCGCCTACATGGGCTACAGCCGTTCGCGGTTCTTCAACCTCTTCCGGGAACACACGGGGCTTTCCCCGCTCGACTGGCTCAACCGCCACCGCATCCGCATGGCGCAAAAGCTGCTTGCCACCGGCGATACGACGATTGCGGAAGCCGCGCATCAGGTCGGGTTCGCCGAACTGCCCTTCTTCTTCCGCCTTTTCCGGCGGCACGCCGGCTGTTCCCCCGCCGCCTACCGTCGTCAGTCGATCGCCTCGTCCGTCGCCTCGCGGTAGGCGTGGCGTGCGTCAGCGCCACTGCTGACGCATGCGCTGCTGGTGGATCCGCGGTTCCTCCAACTGCAGGGCGTACCACTGGTCGCCGATCGCCGTGTTGGAGAAATGCGCCACGCGGTTGTTCGCCAGATGGTCGCGGTTCGTCTTGAGCGTTTGGTTATCGCTCTTTTCAAGCGCGGCGTTGAGCGCCTTGAAGGCTCCGTCCACGTCCTTCTTCTGGAGGAGGATCCAGCTCCAGGCCGCGGCGAGCAGCACGTTCTGGTTGTAGCGGAGGCGGCGCGTGGCCTTGGCGTAGACCTTTGCCATCTCCTCGACGGGCTGGTTCGTCATGTACATGCGCGCGAGCTTCATCGCGCTCATTGTCGGGTCGAGGAACAGGGCCTTCGGCATTAGCTCGTCGACTTTCTTGAACTCCTTGATCATCCAATACAGCTGAAACTGCGCCGTGGCGATCTGGCGCCGCATCATCGGCACCCAGTTGTCGAACTTGTGCAACACCTCGGTCTGCTCCAGCGCCTCGCGCACGAACACCTTCTGGTCCCGTGCGATCTCGGCCTGCGCGGCCTGGATCGAGCCCGGCGGACGCATCTGCCAGCGGGCCATCTTCGCCTGCAGGCGTTTCTGGCCTTCCACCAACACGGCCTGGACCGCGTCCATCTCCGCCTTCACGCGTTTCTGGACAATCCGCCCCACGACGATCTGCACCACGAGAAACGCCGTCACGCCCGCCGTGATGCTCCAGCCGATCCCGCACACGCCGCCGAATCCGAGTCCCAGCCCCGTTAGCGCGCCGGCACCCACCGCTATCAAAAGAGAATACATCGTACCTCGTTCCTTTCTTCTCGTCTTACCTCTCGTCGGCGTCGCCGAACACCACGTGCACGTCCAGTTCCGACAAATCGTGCACGAGCCATTCGCAACCCGCGAAATCCTGCTGCACGTGCTTGTTGCGGTCAACGCCGATCACGCGCATGCCAGCCGTACGGCCGGCCTGCACGCCCGCCGTGGAGTCCTCCACCACCACGCACTCGCTCGCGTCGACCTCCAGCATCGACGCCGCCTTCAGGTAACCGTCGGGCGCGGGCTTGCCGCGTCCGTAGTCCTCCGCGCCGAGCACGAAGCGCACGAAGTTCTCGACGCCGCACAGCGCGACGGCCTGCACGACGTCTTCATGCGGCGAACCCGACACGACCACGCACGGCGCGATCCGCGACACCTTCTTGAGGAAGGCCACGGCGCCGGGGATGACCTGGCTCGCGGGATTGACCGCCCGCCGCGTATAGTAGGGACGGAGCGTCTTCGCGTCTTCCTCTGCGCTCGTCTTCGGCAACTGGGGGAACTTCTCGTGGAGCGTCGCCTGGATGTCGAGCCAGCTGTGCCCGAAGACAAGGGGGGCCACGAACTCAGCCGTCGTCGCCGCGCCACGGTCGGAGAGCCACTCGACAATGGCCGCCGTCCAGAGCGACTCCGTGTCCAGAAGCGTCCCGTCGAGGTCGAAGAGGAAGGCTGCCGGCTTCATGTGCCCTTCCCGCAGCACTTCTTGTACTTCTTCCCGCTGCCGCAAGGACACGGGTCGTTGCGCCCGACCTTCGGCTCCTCCCGGTGCCAAGGCTCGCCAGTGTCGATCTGGCCGTCGATGAAGCGCCAGGCGCCGTCGATCTTCTTGAAATAGGAGCGCTCGCGGTGCTCGCACGCCTGCTTGTTGGCCGTGTAGCGCGCGATGAACGACACGTATCCGTCGTCGTCCGTCTCGCCGCCTCGCTCGGTTTCAAGAATCTCCATTCCCTGCCAGGTGGCCGACTTCGACCACTCGCGCGTGGTCTTCTCGTCGAAATCGGCCTGAACCTCGGGCCCTGAGGAATTGTA
>JAFRNO010000751.1 GCA_017430155.1 Kiritimatiellia bacterium
GGCGACACGTTCAACGGCGCGTTCGTGGCGGCGCTCTGCGAGGGCCGCGCGGTGGACGACGCCATCGCGTTCGCGTCGAAGGCCGCCGCGATCTCCGTGACGCGCCCCGGCGCGCAGTCCTCCGTGCCGTACCGTCATGAGGTGTGACCACATGCTTTTGGAAGTCAAGAATCTGCGGATTGCGTTCCGGCGCGAGGGGCACGAGACGGTGCCCGTGCGGGACGTGAGTTTCACCGTGCCCCAGCACGGTCGCGTGGCCGTGGTGGGCGAGTCCGGCTGCGGCAAGTCGCTCACGGCGCTGTCGCTCCTGCGCCTGCCGCCCACCGACCGCGCGTACATCTCCGGCACGACCACGTTCACGGGGAAGCGCATCTCCTACGTGTTCCAGAACCCGTCCGACTCGCTCAACCCCGTGATGCGCATCTCGGCGCAGATCCGCGAGGCGCTGCCGAAGGGGATGTCCAAGGCGGCCGCCGAGGCACTGGTCGTGGAGCTGCTGGCGCGGACGGGCCTGCCCGATCCCAAGCGCGCGGCGCACGCCTATCCGTGCGAGCTTTCGGGCGGACAGCAGCAGCGCGCGATGATCGCGATGGCGCTCGCCGCCGCGCCGGACCTGCTCGTCGCCGACGACCCGACCACGGCGCTTGACGTGACCACGCAGAAGCAGGTGCTGGAGCTCATCGACTCGCTGGCCGCCGAGACCGGCATGGCCGTGCTGCTCATCACGCATAATCTCGGACTCGTCGCGGGGCGCATGGACGAGGTGAACGTGATGTACGCGGGGCAGATCGTCGAGGCGGGGCCCGTCCTCGAAGTGCTCGCCAACCCCCGCCACCCCTACACGCGGGGACTGCTCGCGGCCGTGCCGGCGCTTGACGCCCCGCGCGACGCGCCGCTTGCGGACATCCCCGGCACGGTCCCCCCGCCCGACCAGTGGCCGGACGGCTGCGCCTTCGCGCCGCGCTGCGCGTTCGCCGACGAACGCTGCCGCGCCGAAAACCCGCCTGTCACCGTTGTCGGCTCTGTCCGTCATGCCTGTTTCCATTGAAGAAAAACAAACGGATTTGTTCGCGCCTACGGCGCTCACGGAAGAAAGGAAAGAAGATGTCGATTGAATTGACCAGAAGAGGGTTTGTCGCGGGAATGGGGGCGGCTGTTGCGGCAACGGGAGTCGCCGGCCTGAACGGTGTGGCCCCCAAGCCGAAGTACGGTCTGCAGCTCTACTCCATCCACAAGATCTTCTGGAAGGAACCGGCGCGCGTCCTCGCCGCGTTGCGGGCGGGCGGCTACGACGGCGTGGAGTTCTACGACTACAACGGTCTGTCGGCAAAGGCGCTCAAGAAGCTGTGCGATGACGCCGGGCTCAAGGCGATGGGAACCCATCTGAACGGCGACGTCGACCTCGTGGGCGACAAGCTGAAGAAGACGCTCGACTTCGCGGCGGAAGCCGGTTTCGAAAGCGTCGTCACGCCGCACGCCAAGCGCAACACGGCCGACGAGTACAAGAAGTTCGGCCAGGCGATGGGGGCCGCGGCCGAGGCGGCGGACGCCTACGGCATCAAGGTCGGCATCCATTCCACCTACCATCATTTCACGACGCGTTACGGCGAGGAGACGGCCTGGGACATGATCTACAAGGAGGCGTCGCCGAAGCTCTACCAGCAGATCGACACGGCGAACACCTTCCACGTCGGCTACGACGTCGTTGCGCTCCTCAAGAAGTATCCCAACCGTCACTTCTCGATCCACGCGAAGGAGAACGTCCCCACGAAGGACGGCGTTTTGGGCGTGCCGCCGACGGACGGCGGCAAGTGCGTGCCGTGGAAGGACTTGATCGCCTACATGCAGACTGAATCCGGCCTTCACTGGTGGATCGTCGAGGCCGAGGGGCGTCCCGATTCGCTCGATCCCGCGCTCGCTTGCCTCAAACAGCTCAAGGCATGGACAAAGTAATGAAAATGCGCATGAATGTCTCCGCGTTGGTTTGCGCGGCTGCGCTGGCCGCCTTCGGCCAGGTTGGCGAGCGGCCGGGCGTGCTGACGGGCACGCCGGAGGCGCCGCTGCTCGTTTCGGGCATCGGCAAGAAGGGCGGGCGCGTCTACCTGTTGGGAACCGACGGGCGGATCGTCTGGGAACAGCGCGGCTGCGGCAACGTGCACCGGGCGTTCCTCTCCAATGGGCGATTGTTCTACTCCAACGGCTGCCTCTGGCGCGTGGACGAGCCGGGGAAGGGCGCGGCGACGCTCATCTACGACCCCGCGCCGGGCGCGTTCCGCGAGCGTTCGAAGACGGGCGAGGGCGTGTACGGCTTCGACCTGCTGGAGAACGGAAATCTCTTGGTCGCCGAGAACGCGACCGACTTCCTCTCCGAGCTGACGCAGGAGGGCAAGGTCGTCCGCCGCTTCAAGGGCAACGCCGCGTGGCTCGACGGCAAGACGCCGAAGGACGTCCACCACCACTACCGCATGTGCCGTGCGACGGCGTTCAGCACGTGGCTCGTGTGCTGTTCCGGCGCGGGGCTCGTGCGCGAGTTCAACCCGCGCGAACAGCGACAGGTCGCTCAGTGGCAGATTGGCGAACTCGCCTTCGACGCCTATCGGAAGGCGAACGGCAACACGGTGGTCTCGCACCTCTCCGCCATCTCCGAGTTTTCGCCGGCGGGACGCGTGGTGCGTCGCTTCGCGTGCGCGGACCATCCCGACCTCAAGCTCGGCAACCTCTGCGGCGTGCAGGATCGCCCCAATGGCAACCTCGTGGTCGGCACGTACCGGAACGGGTCGCAGGACGGCACGCGCACGACGGCGTTCGAGCTGACGCCGGAAGGGCAGGTGATTTGGCGGTTCGCGTCCACGAACGACGTCACGATGATGACGGTGTGGATGGTGGACGAGGCGCGCGCGGGCGCGGACGTCCGCGCCGCGCGCGAGCAGATGCGCGTGTTCAACGCGGCGGCGGCGCGGCGCTTCCTCGCCGACATGAAGGGAAACGCGAAGTATGATTACGCGAAATACGCGCCCGCGATCGAGGCGTTGATTGAGAAGGAGCAAGCGGTCCGCGCCGCGCTGGGAGGGTCGCAACTTGTTGCGACCGAAACGGGAGGGTCGCAGCCTGCTGCGACCGGAGTACGTGCGGCGGACGCAACAAGTTGCGTCCCTCCCGCCGAGGCCGTGCGGATGGTGGAGGCGTACCGGCAGGCGATGCTGGCAAACCCCGTGTTGGACTTCGACGAGATCCTCTGCGTGCGGCGGAAGGTCGCGGAACCGCGGCGGGCCACGTATCCCCAGCAGCTGCTCGGCGACTACGATTTCGGCTTCACGGGACTCAACGCGCACAACCACATGGACCTCCACCGGAAGGGCTACGAGAACGACATCGTGCTCCTTTCGGGCTGGAAGACCGGCGCGGCCACGGCGCGCAGCCTGTACCGTCCGTCCGACACGGGCATCGTGCGCGACCTCGACCTCGACTTCGACGCCTCCCGCATCCTCTTCACCGGCTATCGCGGCACCAACGAGCTTCTTGGCGTGTATGAGGTCAAGGTCTCGCGCTCGGCTGCTCCGCAGGCGACACTCGTCTCGCCCGAGGATGGCCACTTTGACATCCAATGGTGGGACGCCTGCTACCTGCCGAACAAGGA
>JAFRNO010000752.1 GCA_017430155.1 Kiritimatiellia bacterium
TAGGGACGTGGCGCGGCGAGGAACACCGTCGCGCCCGCCTGCTTCGCGGCGACTGCGGCGGCCACGGCGGCGGACGAGCCGCCGGCCACCACCACATCCACGTCCTGCACCACGGGCAGCTCGCCCGCGAACGCGTTCAAGATGAGGCCCGCACCCGCGAGCGCTCCGAAAAGATTCTTTTCCATGGCGCTAGTTTATCAAAAAACCCGCCCCCTGTGTGAAAATATCGGCTACCGCTACGAGGAGAAATGACGCCCCGTCAACGGCGCAGGCGCAGAACGGTGAACGAGTAAGGCGCGAGGTCGAGATTCAGCGTCTTGCCGCCGCTGAAAGGCAGCTCGTCTTTCTTCGGCACGACGCGCAACGGCTCCTCGGGCGTGTTCTTCGCGCCCGGCTCGCCGCTGAGCACCTCGCGCGCGACTTTCCCGGCGGGAACCGACACGTCGAAATCGAGCGTCACGGGACGCGCCTCAGGCGCCGCGTTCACGAGCTTCACCACCAACTCGTTACCAACAAGCCCCGCGCCCGCATGGAACGCAACCACGTCGATCGCCTCGCTCTTCGGGTTGAACGGACTCTTCTCGCGGTCCCAGCCCGCCAGCTGCCGCGTGGTCAGCTTCGGGTAGGAGACGGGCACGACGCGGTCGGGACGGTTGTGCGTGAACATCTTCTCAGCGTAGTACGTGGGGTTGCCGCAGACGGCGTCCGTCGTCACGTCGAGGAGCGAAAAACCGTCGCGCGGCGCGCCCCGCCGTCGCGCGAGCGGCGCGTACGCCACCATCTTCACCACGTCGCTGTTCTTCTCGATGCCGATGCGGAACGCCGCCTCCGCGAGCGCCACGTAGAGGCCGTCGATCCAGTCGGGACGGATGTCGCGCGTGCCCCACTCGCCGATGTAGACGGGCACGTTGTCGCGCGGGTAGGAATCGTAGCGGTCCGTATGGTTGAGCCAGTAGCTCGGCGAGGCGTACATGTGCTCGTCCGCGAAGTCCACCTCCCCCTTCCGTATCTCCGCCCAGCTCTCCTTCCCGCGCGGCGGATCGCGGATGACGTGCGGGTCGATGGCGGCGATCACCTTCAAGTCGGGATGGACGGCCTTGACGCCCGCCGCGAGCGGGTAGAAGCGCGAGTAGTACTCCTTGCCCCAGTTCTCGTTGCCGATGCCGATCGTCTTGAGCGGGAACGGCGCGGGGTGGCCCATCTTCGCGCGGAGCGCGCCCCAGGTCGTGTTCGTCGGCCCGCGGATGAACTCGACGGCGTCGAGCATGTTCGTGACGAGCCAGCCGAGGTTCGACTTCGGGAAGAGCTTCGAGTCGCGGAACTGGCATGTGCGCCCGCCGATGAAGACGGGAAGCGGCTCCGCGCCGATGTCCTCGCAGAAGACGAAGTACTCGTAGAATCCGAGCCCCACGTTCTGGTAGTAGCCCCAGATGTTCCAGAGCGGCTGGCGCGTCTCGGGCGCGCCCACGGTGCGCTTCCAGTCGAACCACCCCGCGTAGTCGCAGCTTTCCAGCATGCAGCCGCCGGGGAAGCGGAAGTTGGCCGGCTTGAGGTCGGCGATGAGCTGCGCGATGTCCTTTCGCAGGCCGTGTCCCTTGAACGTCTCCGTCGGCATGAGGCTCACGTAGTCGATCTCCGCCGTGCCCGCCTTCGCCGCGAGGATCAGCAGGTGCGCCTTCTTGGCGGACGCCTTCGGCGTGACGACGGCGGAAAACTTCCGCCACGTCTCCTTCGGGTGGAAATGCTTCTCGCAGAGGATCTTGTTGTCCGCCGATTCCACGCGCACGATGAGCGGCACGTCGCCGCGCGCGTAGAGCGAGAGGGCGAGCGGCTCGCCGCCCTTCACGTCCATCTCGCCGAGCGGCCCCGTGTTGCGCACGCCCGCGAACGGCGCGAACGCCTCCATGCGCAGGTAGGCGGGCGTGTCCGCCCGCAGCGGTTTCGCGTATTGGAGCGTGAAGCGCCCCATGCTCCCGCGGCGGCAGTCCACCGACCATCCGGGAATGCCCAGGTCCGTCGGACCCTTCAGGCGCTTCTCGAACCCGTCGTCGCTCGGCGCGGGACGGAACTCGAACCCGCGGTTCCACACGAGCTCGGGATAGAGGCAGCCGTCCACGGAGAACGCGATGTCCTCCAGGAAGATACCCCACAGCGACGCCGGCACCTCGTGCCCCGGCTTCGACACCGCCACGTCAACGGTGATCGCCCCCGCGCCCAGCGCCATCGCCAACGACGCGGAGAGAACCTTCAGACTAGTTGCTTTCATGCGGATAGTATAGCACAGAACCTTCGGCCTCGGCACGCACAAATCACTTGAGGGAGGCGACGGGGATGACGGCGAGTTCCGCGCTGTTGCGGAAGTTGCCGCCGCCGTTGCTATTTGAATAGCCCACGTAGAGCTTGCCCGCGTGTTCAACGGCGTAGGGATACGCGAGCGCCGCCTTGGGATGCGACGCGCCAGGACCTTCGGGAAAGACGGCGTGACGGATGAGGTAGACGCGGGAGTAGGCCCATTCGCCGGGACGGCTCACCGCGATCGTGAGCGGTGACCGGCGCGTCCCACCGTCCGCCGTTGTCTGCGAGATGACGTACCGCTGCCCCGTCGAGAGCACGCCCGTGAACGGCTTCGAGGTCGCGAGCGGCAGGTTCGTGGGCTTGAGCGCCGTCCAGGCGCGCCCGCCGTCCGCGCTCGTCGCCACGTACGCGACGGATGGCCGGGCGTTCCAGCCGGGACGCATCGTGAGCGTCACGCACGGTCCCCACGTGTCCACCGTCGCCTCGCCCCAGCAGCGCGCCACCTCGCCCTTCCCGACAACGGACACGTCCCACTTCGTGAAGTCGTACCCGTGGCTGATCGCCGCCGCCGGACGCGCCCCGCCGGGCAGGTTCCACCCGTTCGCCACGCGCAGTCCGCCCATGATCCAGTTGCCGTCCGGCAGTCTCTGCGGAGCCTGCATCGGCCAGAAGCCCTCGCCCGCCACCACGCCGCGCGGAACCCACTTCCCGCATGTCTCGTCGAGCGTGAA
>JAFRNO010000753.1 GCA_017430155.1 Kiritimatiellia bacterium
CATCGCCTTCTCGTACGCCTGCACGATCGTGGAGAAGCCGGACGGCGGCAGGTAGTCGAGCACGTGGCGCGAGAGGAGCGCGCAGCCGCAGTAGGTGTAGGTGCCCACGTCGCCCGGCACGTCGCTCTTCCAGTTGCAGATGCGTCCCTCGGGGTCGGCCTCGACCGTGCGCGGCCCCTGCGTGTCGGAGAGCCAGCACGCGGCGAACCCACCGCTGCGTTCAAAGGCGTCCGCGATCGGCTGCGGGTCGAGGCCCTCCGCCACGACGTCGCCGTTCACGAGCCAGAACGGACCGTCGCCGAGGAAGCCGCGCAGCGGGTTCAGCACGCCGCCCGTCCCGAGGATCTCCGGCTCCTCCGCCACCGTCACCTTCGCGCGGCCCTTGCGGTTCCAGACGAACTGGCGCACCTGCGGCGCCTGCCAGTGCGCGTTCACGGCGATCTCGTCCACGCCCCACGACTCGAGCATGCGCAGGATGCGCTCGAGCATCGGCACGCCCCACACGGGCAGCAGCGGCTTGGGCCGCACGAGCGTGAGCGGCCTCAGCCGCGTCCCGAAACCGGCCGCGAGCACCACGGCCTTCTTGACATCTCCGGCTTTCATTCACTTCCTCGTAATCTTCACTTCCGCGCTGCCCAGGCCGGGCACGCTCCCGAACTTGCGCACGCCCACGGTCACGCTCTCCACGCGCGGGTCGGCGAGGCACACGTCCGCCACCACGCCGGCGGCGCGTTCCAGGAGGCGGCACCGCGCGTCCTCCAGCGCCTCGCGGATGTTGCCCACGAGAAGCGCGTAGTCCACCGTGTCGTCCAGGCGGTCCGAATTCGCCGCGTCCTCGAGGTCGATGTCGAGCGCCACGTCCACGAGCAGCTTCTGCTCGCTCTCGCGCTCCTCGGGCAGGTCCCCGATGATGCATTCGACTTCGATGCCGTTGAGTTTCAGCTGGTCCATCGCTCAATCGCCTCGTTTGTCTTTCATTGCAGCCATGACACGTACTTTCTTCCGCCGGCAAGTATACCACATTTCGCTCATCTCCCTCGTTCTCCGCCTAGCGCCGCTCAAGGTCCGCGGCGGCAAGATTCCAGCCGAAGTTGCGCGCGGGGGCGCCGCCCGCGCCGACGAGCGTGAGCGCGGCCGTGCTCGGTTCGCCGTCCGCGCCGGACACGGTCAGTTCGAGCGTGAACGTGCACTTCTTGCGCTTCTGCATGACCGTGACAGTCTTCTTCGCCGTGAACGAGCCCTCGCCCTGCGTCGAGTAGGAGCTGAACGAGAAGGTGGCCGTCTTGTTCGCGTTCAGGCGGAACTTGCCGCTGGCCTTTCCCGTCGTGCCGACGCTCAGCTGCGCCGTGCCGTAGGTGCAGGCCGCCCCGCTGGCGGTGTTCGTGCAGCAGACGCGCCCGACGAACGTGCCCTTCGCCCAGAGGGGCAGCGGCTCGACCTTCAGGACGAACGACGTCGAGCCGGTCCACTTCCACTTGTTCGACGCGGACACCGTCACGGCGAAGACGCCCGACTTCGTGGGCGTGCCGGAGATCACGCCCGTCTTCGCGTTGATCGCGAGCCCGGGCGGCAGGCCCTTCGCCGAGAAGGTGTTCGCCACGCCGTCCATGCCGGCGGCGGCGGTCTTGATCGTCTGCCGCACGCCGACGGAAACCGCGTTCGTGACGTCCGCCTGCAGGTCCCCGTACGTCCCGTCCGCCGCGCGGAGGCTCGCCGCGACGGCGATCGCGGGCTTGATCGCGCCGCGGTCCTGGGAGTGGTCGCCGTAGCCCTGGTAGACGACGAAGAGCGCCGTCGCCTTGTGCGTCGCGTAGACCGGCTTCTTCGTCTTCTTGTCCACGCCGGTCTTGACCTTGCGCGTGAACGTGACGAGGTACTTGCCCGGCGCCTTCGGCGTGCCCGTGACGCGGCAGGTCTTGCCGTTGAAATTCAGTCCGAGCGCGGCGGGAACCGTCGCCGTTGCGTTCGTCGCCGCCACGATCACGCAGTTCGTCACGGGGACGCCCGCGACGAAGTCCTCGTAGACGTCGGCGATGAGCGCGCCGTCCTTCACGAAGAACGCGTCGTCCCGCCAGTTCGTGACGAGGATGCGGAACGTGTGCTTGACGCCCGTCTTGTTCGCGGCCGAGGTGACGGTGACGGTGACCTTCTTCTCGCCGGGCGTGGTGGGCTTGCCCGCGAGGTACCAGGACTTGTCGGCGCGCTGCCTCAGCGTCAGCCCGGCAGGGAGGTTCGCGGCCTTCGCCGTGGGCAGGCACCCCGCCGCGACGTCGAGGAAGATGTTGGTCCACACGCCGGGCGCCAGCACGTAGAAGTCGGCGTCCGTGGAGACGGAGATCGCCTTCGCCTCCGCGTTCGTGGGCGAGAGGAACTTCGCGTAGACGGTCGCCCCGCCGTCGGGCATCGTGTAGGTGTAGCTCGCGGACTGCCACGCGCCCGGCAGCGGCTCGGTCATCGCCTCGTCGGCGTACCAGCCGCAGAACACGGACTTCACCGTTTTCTTCTTCGTCTTCTTGTTCGTGACCGTGACGGGCGTCGCCTTGAGCGCGGCCTTCTGGTTGAACGCGTAGAGCCCGCCGCCCGACACCGACCCCTCGCCGCTCTTGACCAGCACGAGCGCGTCCCGGTGCACGCGGTAGTTGGCGACGAGCGGATACATGAGCGAGAGGATCTTCGCGTTGTCGTGCTGGCCCGTGCCCGTCGCCACGCCGGAGGCGACGCGCTCGCCCGTCACGGGGTCGTCGTAGACGTACTCCACGGAGGGGCTGGAGAAGAACCCGATCTCGTGGTAGATGCCCGCGTTCCAGTTCTCGTCGAAATACGGCGAGTCGGAGAGGCGCGTGCGCGCGCCGTCGACGGACACGAAATGCGTGCGGGCGTAGTCGTACCAGTCCTTTTTGTGGCGCGCGCTCCGTCCGTCGCTGTTGTAGGACATGACGGTCCCGCAGTGGTCGATCACCGTGCCGGCCGCGTTCGTGACGTCGAAGTAGTGCCCGACGGAGCAGCCGTAGAGCTGCGGACCCGAGTTCGCCGCCTCGCCGTCGTACATCACCGCGTGCCCGGCGCCCATGTTGTGCCCGCATTCGTGCGTCATCGTGTGGTCGTAGGCGGCCACGTTGACCGAGCAGACGTTGTAGGCGTAGTCGGGGAACTTGGGCAGGCGGATCGTGTCGTTGTCCAGCGCGAACCCGAGGCCGACCAGGCCCGCGGACTCTCCCTTGACGAGCAGCGAGACGATGTCGGCCCCCGTGGCGTTGCGCTTGAAGCGGATCTTCTTCCAGTCCGCCTGCCGCTGCGCGTTGTAGTCCGAACGGAAGCCGCTTACGTATTCGACGAGGCGGTCGAGGTCCACGTCGCCCCACCAGTCCCTCACGCTCGAGGCGTCGGAGGACACCTCGATCACGCCGACGAGGCGGAACGCGAACAGATGGTCCAGCTTGCTGTTGGCGAGGGCGTTGTTCATGTTCTGCACGCGGTCCTGGGCGAAGGCCGAGAGGGGCTTGGACAGTTTCTTGAAGACGGAGTTCTTCCGCACCCAGTTCGCGCCGGACTTGTCGAAGGCGACGAGGATGTCCACCACGTTCGTCAGCTTCTCGCCCTTGAGCATGGCGCTCCCGTCCACCAGCGGCATGCCGGTGAGCGGCGCGGCCTTGGCCAGCGTCGCCCCGCCGGGCGCCGGTTCGTCCAGGGGCCGCTTGACCGTGCAGGGTTCGTGCGGTTCGCGCGGCGGCTCGATTTCCTCCACCTCCAGCCCGTCGACGGTGCGCCGGAAGGAGAAGACGTGCCCCGTGCGCAGGTCGGCCACCGTGGCGACGAAACCGTCGGACGTCTCGATCACCGTGGCGTTGCGGCCGAGGGCGCCGTCAGACTTCGCGCCGTAGGAGGAGAACCCCGTGACGGAAGGCGCCCGTGGGCCGAGCGTGAGCGAAATCTCGGCACCGTCGAACGTCGGCAAGACGAGCCGCGCGCCCGACGACACGGACGCCGCGCCGCACGCCTCCGCCGGCACGACGCGCTGCCGCACGACGTCCCCTGGCACCACGTGCGCGAAAAAGAGCAGCGCCATTGCTGTCAAGATACTCTTCCGCATGGACATTAGTATACCACAAATCCACTTTTTTACACTCCGCGCGCGAAAAATCTTTTCGCGCTGGCTAGAGGTCGATTCCGAACACGACATGCCGCTCGCGCCGCTCGGGCGGCGGCGGGGTCATGTAGTCGGCCCCGTAGAGCCGCGCCATGTACGCCTCCAGTCCGGCGGCGCAGGGACACGTCCGCCCCTCGAACGGGCGCGGCTCGCCCGGCGCCTGTTCCGCGCGCGGCGCCAGTTCCCCGAAGTAATGGCGGCGCCCCACCGGATAGGTCACGAGGCGCGACGACCCGCGGTGGCAGAGGCCGTTCCAGGCGTTCCACAGGCGCGTCCAGCGTCCCAGGGAGAGCCACGCGAGGAAAAACCCGATGCACCGTTTGAGGCGAAACACGCCGCCCGTCAGGCCCCAAGCACGCTGTGCGCGCCGCTCGGCAAACGCCTTGCGGCAGGAGTAGAGGAATCCGAGCGCGAGCGAACCCCAGCCGTGCAGACGGCGCAGCAGCGCATTGTCCGGGACGGCTTCCTGGAGGAAGACGTCTACGAACACGCCCGTGCAGGGCGGCGGGTTCACCACGTCCTCGCGCGTGACGAAGCGCGTGCCGGCGAGGCGGATGCGCGGGAAGCAGAGCCCGTAGTCCGCGGGGGAGCCCGGTTCATAGATTGCGTACTTCTCCCCGAACCGCGCGCGGAACGCCTCGCGGAAACGCGGCCAGTCCGCGCGCGGGATGTTCACGTCGAGGTCGTCGTCCCAGGGGATAAACCCCGCGTGGCGCGCGGCGCCGAGCGCCGTGCCGCCGCCGAGCACGAGCCGCGCGCCCGTCTCGGACGCCACCGCGAGGATGTCGTCGAGGATGGACAGGAGCCGCCGCTGCAGCCGTGCGAGAAGCTCCCCTTCGAGCGGAATCGCCCCTTCGGCCTCCAGGCGCTTGTAGGCGTCGAACGTGGAAAGTTTCATCGGACGGCCCGCCCTTCCGCGCGCTAGATGCCGCGCTGGAGGCGCTCCAGCGCCGCCACGCGGTCGTCAATGGAGGGATGCGTGGCGAAGAGCGACGTCTTCCGCCCGTTGATGCCCATCGCCTTGAGCGACTCCGGCAGGATGCCCGGGCGCAGGTTGTCCAGGCGGCGGAGCGCGGCGATCATGGACGACGGCGAGCCGAGCAGGTTCGCGCTGCCGGCGTCCGCCGCGTACTCGCGCCGGCGCGAGTGCCAGCACACGATGAGCGACGCGACGATGCCGAGCGTGATGTGCATCACGTAGTAGACGAGGTAGTAGATGCCGCGCGCAGATCCGCCGCGGCTGCCCCGGCCATTGCCCGCCGCGTTCGACGCCACGGCCGCCACGAGGCGCGACAGGAAGAGGACGAAGACGTTCAGCACGCCCTGCACGAGCGTCGTCGTGACCATGTCCCCGTTCGCCACGTGGCTCATCTCGTGCCCGAGCACCGCGCGCAGCTCCTCGCGCGTCATCTGCTCCATGATCTTCGTGGACACCGCCACGAGCGCGTGGTTGCGGAAGGCGCCCGTGGCGAAGGCGTTGGCCTCGCCCCTGTAGATCGCCACCTCGGGCATCTGCACGTTCGCGCGCTCCGCAAGCACGCGGACCGTCTCGACGAGCCAGCGCTCCGCCTCGCCCTCCGTGCCGTCGATCACCTGCGCGCCCACGCTCATCTTCGCGATCGTCTTGGAGAGCAGGAGCGACACGACGGCCCCGCCCATGCCGAAGACGAGCGAGAAGACCGCCAGCGACGTGAGGTCCAGCCCCGTGCCCTTGAACGCCGCGTTCGGCTCGACGCCCAGCAACGCGCAGACGACATGGAACGCCACCATCATGGCGATCATGACGGCGATGTTCGTGATGACAAACAGGAATGTTCTTTTCATGGCACGTTTAGTATACCATATTTTCGGCGGACGGCCCGGCGAGCCGTCCCTACCGGGCGGGGGCGAGGAGCGGGGCGAGGAGGGCGTCGGCCTCCTGCAGGAGCGCGCGCAGGTCCGCGGGGGACTCGCCGCGCGCCACGGCGAGGAGGAACTTCCGGTACGCCTCGCCCGCCGCCACCAGGTCCTCGCCGCGGCCGATCACGTACAGCGGCATCTCGCGCGCCTTCTGCGCGGCAGCCGCCCGCACGTACATGTTCGTGGCCGACTGGCTGATGGCCTCGGCGAAGGAGCAGGACGCGCCCTGCGCGCCGATCGTGCGGTCGAAGGCCTCCGGATAGAGCCGCAGACGCGAGGCGAAGGTCTGCACGTCCCAGGTGCTCGCGCGGCCCGGCGAAAGGACCGCACGCGACAGGCGGGCGAGCCGCTCGTCCGACACGCGGTCCTGCTCGGCGGGATCCTTCTCGCCCGTCAGCTGCTCCGCGAGCCACTTGCCGTCCCAGGCCGCGCCGGAAGCGAGGCGCTCGAGCGTTTTCTTGAAGAGATGCTTTTCGCGGACGTAGCCGACCACGTACCCCGGCAGGGCGGCCGCCGCCCCCTTCGCGACGCGCAGGTCCGAGCAGAGCGCGGGGAAGAACGGCAGCCGCGCCGAGCTCCAGAGCCCCAGCACGAACCGCACGTCATCGTGCGCCGTCTGCGCGTCGGCGGCGCGCAGCGCGCCCTGCACCATCCAGTCCGGCAACTCGCCCGGCGTGACGCCGCGCGCCGCGGTGCGGTCGATCCACGCGCGCAGGTAGGCGCGGGCGATCTCGAAGCGCAGCTGCTCCAGGTCCGAGAAGCCCGGGGACGGCAGCCACACGCGCGTGACGAAAACCTTGTCCCGCCGCGACGTGCGCACGATCACGCGCGTGTCGTTCGTGCGCCCGTCCAGGGCGTGGATCACGAGGCCCGGCTCCGCGCGGCGCGGCATCTCGAGCTTGTACGCCTTCTCGAGCTCGCGCAGGTTGCGGGTGGCGAACTGGAGGATCGGCAGGCGAAACCCCATCGGGTCGCCCGGCACGTCCGCCGCCACCACCTTCACGAAGCCGCCCGCTGAGGTGGCGACCTTCGGCAGGTCGGACGGCTTGCGCCGCGCAACGGCCGGCACGTCGTCCTGCGCGCCCGCGACAACGGCGCCAACGCACGCAAGAAGGCAGAGTAGCTGGCGGAACGCGGCCATGCGGACGGTCAGCGGACTTTCAGGAGGAAGTGGTTCTTCTTGCCGCTGCGAAGCACGGCCACGCGGCCATCCACGAAATCGGATTCGTTGAACGCGCGGTTCGCGTCGATCTTCGCGCCGTTGAGCGAGAGCCCGCCCTGCTGCGCCATGCGGCGCGCGTCACCGCGCGAATTGAACATACCCG
The DNA here is from genome assembly GCA_017430155.1 of Kiritimatiellia bacterium. Lineage (GTDB taxonomy): Bacteria > Verrucomicrobiota > Kiritimatiellia > RFP12 > UBA1067 > RUG572. Next base: position 7,372 of record JAFRNO010000753.1, read on the forward strand.
CGTCCGCCGCGACCATGAAGACGGGCTTGCCGACGCAGTCGGCCTTCGCGAGCTCCGCGCTCTTCACGTCCTTGAAGATCGTCTCCAGCTCGTCCGCGCTCTTTCCTTCCACGGAGCCGCCGAAGAGCGTCTGGGTTGCGCCGAGCGCCACCTTGAGTCCCTCCTCGCCGTGGACGAGACGTGTGATCTCCTCCGCAAGCGCCTTCTGCGGGATGCGTGCCTCGGGATGGGCTATCATCTCCGACTCAAGCGTGGCGATCTCGCCGAGCGGACGCATCGAGAACACCTTCAGGTAGCGGATCACGTCGGCGTCGGCCGCGCGGAGGAAGTACTGGTACCAGTCGTAGACGCTCGTCATCTGCGCGTTCAGGAAGAGCGCGTTGCCCTCGCTCTTGCCGAACTTCTTGCCCGTCGAGTCGAGGAGCAGCGGGAACGTGAGGCCGTAGGCCGTCTTGCCGCGCATGCGGTGCACGAGGTCGGTGCCCGCCGTGATGTTGCCCCACTGGTCGGCGCCGCCCACTTCGATCGAACAGCCGAAGTTGTCGTAGAGGTGGAGGAAGTCGTTGCCCTGGAGGATCTGGTAGCTGAACTCGGTGAAGGTGAGCGCGCCCTCGCTCGCCTCGAGGCGCTTCTTCACGCTCTCCTTGGCGAGCATCTGCGGTACGCGGAAGTTGATCGCGATGTCGCGCAGGAACTCGATCGCGCTCGTGCCCTTGTACCAGTCGTAGTTGTCCACGAGGATGGCGGCGTTGGGTCCGTCGAAGTCGAGGATGCGCGCGAGGTTCTCGCGGATGCCCTTCTTGTTCTTCTCCACCTGCTCGACGGTGAGCATGTTGCGCTCGGCGGACTTCCCGGACGGGTCGCCGATGAGGCCGGTCGCGCCGCCCACGAGGGCAATCACCTTGTGCCCCGCCTGCTGGAAGCGGCGGAGCACCATGATGGACACGAGGTTCCCCGCCTGCAGCGAGGCGGCGGAGGGGTCGAAGCCGCAGTACACCGTCTGCGGCGTCTCCAGCAGTTTCTCGATTTCGGGGTCGGTCACGGCCTCCACGAGGCCGCGCGCCTTCAGTTCTTCCAGCAGCGTCATCTCTTTGTCTCTTTTTGTTCGGTTGGCACGTTCGCGTGAACGTCTGTTAGTATAGCAAATCCAGCAGATTCCTTGTCGCGGGCAATTTGCTCGCGCAGGTCGTCAATGGATTCAAAGGTGCGTTCCGGGCGGATGAACGCCGTGAATGCGACCCGCAGCGAGGTGGGGGGCGGCGTGGTCGGCGCGTTGAGCAGATGCACCTCGAGCACGGGCGCGGGCCAAGCGCGCGCGCCCATCGTGGGCGCCACGCCCCAGTTCGCGAGACCGCGTCCGAGCGCCGTCTCCACGGCATACACGCCGTGCACAAGCGGAAGGTCACCGAGAGATGGCACGATGTTGAG
>JAFRNO010000754.1 GCA_017430155.1 Kiritimatiellia bacterium
GGAAGCACCTTGGCCGCATTCGCTTCTATGTTCATGGTCTCTCTATTTTCTCGTCACATCGTCTCGGGAGCCGCTGGCAGGGACGGCACAAGGGCGTCCGGTCCGTCTCCCTCCGGCGGTTTCTCAGGGGCCTTCGCCGGCTTCTCCGCAGGCTTCTTCGCCTCGGGTTTCTTGGCCTCGGGCTTCTTTTTCGCCGGCGGCTTGGCCTCGGGTTTCTTCTTCGGCGCCGGCTTGGCCTCCGGTTTCTTCGCGCCATCGGCGTCCCGCGCCTTCTCGATCTGGCGGATCGTGTCCTGCACGTCCGTGGAATCGGGCAGGATCTTCAACGCACGCCGCGCATGCGCCAACGCCTCGTCGTAACGCCCGCGATACAGCAGCACGACCGCCAGATTGTTCAGGAACACCGGCTCATCGGGCTTCTGCTTGACGCACTTCCTCAAGTGCTTCTCCGCCGGCTCCCAGGCGCGTTTCCCGAAATGGTCCATGCCCACCGCGAAATTCGCGTACGGATCGTCGGGGGTGATGCTCAGGATCGGCTTCGCGTACTGCGCCGCCGCCACGTAGTCGCCCCGCGCGATCGCCGCGTCCAGCTCCTCCCGCGGAGACGGCGCCATGCGCAGCACGGGCGCGGCCGGCTTGTCGACGGCAGGGGCGGCCGGCGACGGCTTTTTCTCGGCGACCGAAGGCTTGGCCGCAGCCGGAGGCTGTGCCTTTTCCGCGGCAGGCGGCGCTTTTGCCTCAGTCGGCTGCTGTGCGGTTGGCGCGGCATCCTTCTTGCCCCCCTTCTTCTTCGACGCCGCTTCCTCCCGGGCCTTCTCCTTCGCCTCCTTGAGCTGCTTGATCGTATCCTTCACCTCAGCTGATTCAGGAATGATCTCCAAAGCCTTCTGCGCCAGCTTCAAGCCCTCGTCATAGCGTTCCGTGTAAAGACAGATCATCGCGAGATTGTTCCACACGGCCGGTTCCTTCGGCTTCTTGATCAGGCACTTCCGCAGGAACTCTTCGGCGCGAGCCCACTGCTTCTGGGTGAAGTAGCTCATGCCCACGCCGAAGTTTGCGTTGGGATCATCCGGATCGCCCTTCAGAATCGGCTCGGCGAAACGCCGCGCAAGCGTGAAATCCGCCCGCGCAAGGGCCATCTGCAGGCTTTCACGTGGCGTAATGGATCGCAAAGTACGCTCCTTGGCCCTGTCCATGTCCTTCAAGATGCGGCTCAATTCGGCATTGTTGTGATCAAGGCGATCGGAAAGGTTCACGTCCCTCATCGCAAGATCCGTGTTGCCCGCACGGTCTTCCCGCTCCGCACGCATGCGCGCAAGGCGCGAAATGCGCCACTGCACGAAGAGGAACAGTTCATTGACGCGCGTGCCCGCGCTCTTGGACGGTCCGCCTCCCGCGTAAACCTCCAAAACGCGGTCTGCAATGGCCGTCGCCGCCTCCACGCCGCGTAAGCGGTCCTCTTCCGACATGCCAGACGGACGCGACAGCACGCCGCTGCACGGCGGAAGTTCCTTGCCGTCACGTTTCCATAGTTCGAATCCTAGCTGTATGGCTATATCAGAGAGCCGTTCGGGATGGTCGTGCATCCATGTCCGGAGCGCCATCGGCGCACCAATGGAAAGCGCAATCCGGTCTTCATCGTTCGTCATGCCATGCATTCGCATGTATTGCTCACGCGGCGTATTGCCCGCCATCATCGAAAGAGCCCGAAGCGAGCGGTTCTGGGCCTGGGCGTTAAGTTCAAGACAGGGATCGAACGATCCGTCAGTGAATATCCACTTCGCGTCCCCACATTCAGAAAGCACCTCTTGCACATAGTCGTTTACGATTGAAAGCATCCGTCGCGTCTGTCCCTGGTGACGTCCCGGCAGGACGCCCGCCAGCAAGAGGACGGGGACGATGACGAGCACAACCCGCGCACCCGCCCCCAGCGGCTTCACATCCACCGCTTCTTCTGCGAGCGAACCCGCCTCTTCCCGCAACTCCGCATAGCGCTGCATCGCGAGACGCTGGTGGTCGCGGCAGCAGATGTCCACCGCCATCACCGCGAGCGCAAAGACCACGGTCGCCGCCGAGAACAGCATCAGCACAAGCAGGAAATACGGCGAATTGATCGTCGCCTCGCGGCTCCATGTCCAGAACCAGAGCGGCGGCAGTTCCGCCAGCTGGGCGAAGGCAAGCGCCCCCGTCACGAAGAACACCGCGCCCATGTGGTACGGCAGGAACTGCTCCTCGTCCACGGCCCGCGGCAGCAGGATCGCCGAAACGACGAACGGCAGCACGCCGATGCCAAGCCCCAGCACCCAGCCCATGCCCGACGCCGCATGGATGAACTGCGTCCACCACTGCGTCGCGTACATAAGCGGCACGTCCGCGCCCACCTTCGCAAAAACCTCCAAACCGTCGAACAGGATGAAAGTCGTGCAGTTGATCGCCACGCCGAAGACAAGCCCGATGGCATAGAGGAACGTGAGATGCCATTTGGAGCTCTGCTCGACGATGGGGTTCAGGAGCGGCGAGTCCGACGCCACCGCGCCGTGGCGGAGGGCGAGCAAGTAGACCCCCCACACGAGCACCAGGATGAAGAACCCCATTGGGGTTTCCGCGGAAAGCAATCCGAGCAGGAACATCGACAAGTAGATCTGCCCGATTTTGCCGCTCATGAGAAAGCCGAAGAAGAGCGTCAAGACGAGGACCGTGATAAAAAGCAGCAGCAACGGCGGCGTAAACGCCTGACCCGCGCGCCAGATGGGATCAGAGCAGGCGAAGGACAGTGCACCAAGCAAGGCGACGCCGCGCACGACGAAGAAACGACGACTGGAGAACTGCAGACGTCCCCGGATCGTGATGGAGAGGATTTGCCGCAGGAGCAGGTACACGAGCCCCACCGTCAGTCCCCCGATGACGCGCCCGAGTATCTGCAGGAGAAACGTCCCCGTGGCGACTCCTGCCGACGAATAGATCCCGCGGGCGATCGCGTTCCAGAAGCCGGGGAATATCGCCTCCATCGGGCGCAACCCGGCGCCGATCGCCGCGTCGTTCCAAGCATCCGGACTCAACCCCGGGAACCCCCAAACGGCGAGAAGCCCGCCTGTGATCCCCGCGAGAATCGAGGCTATCAGCCAGTCAAGGCCGCGAAGGACTCCAACTGAATCTCGGGACGGCGAACCGTTTCATCCTTCGTGGGATACGCCTCTTCGGCATCATAATCATCATCGTAGTACTTCATGTACCTCTCCCTTCAACAAGTACGGCGGGCCGTCGCCGACCCGCCGAACTTTCAGCCATCTGGACCCTTACTTCTGGCGGCGCCGACGCAATGCCAGCAACGCACCGCCCATCAAGAGCAACAATCCACTTGAAGGTTCCGGAACGGCGGAAGCACCCAGATTCGCACCTTGTGCGGCAATTGTCACGGCCGTCACGTCGTCAGCCCCAAAAGAAACATATCCCGCCGTAAGCAAGTCTTGATACGAATATGTAGCACCCTGCGTGACCGACTCGGGATCGGATGCGTAGTTTACCATCTCGACAAAGAACGAATACTGGCTACCGGTATAGGCACTAATGTCCGTCTGCTGCATGGCCAACTGCGTACCCGTACCCGTAGCATCATCAAAATCGGATGCAAGCACACCATCCGAATTTGGAAGATACGTCATGGTAGAACCATCAGAAACGACGAGACGCGCAATCGAGAAATCGACGCCCGTATCAGAAGTGATCTGCCAGTACAACGTTCCAGCCGAAACTGTAGAGGTTGTCAAGACAACCGTCGCCACAAACGCCAATTTGGAAATGAGTTTCATTTTTCGATCCTCTCGCTTCCTCTTACTACCACGTGATTGTCGGGCTACCACCAGCGCTCAGATACCATGCACCCTTTCCTGCGGGAATCGTGCATCCAGAAGTCCAAACGTCCTTCGTGGAGGTAATCGTACGCGAGCCAATCGTCTTCGTAACAGTCTGCTTGGTGTAGGTCCCCCACGCTCCATCCTTGTACTCATACTGGATGGACGCACCGCCGTTCTGCGGAACGATGATGCGGTCACCCGCTTGGCCTGCAACGCCTTTTGTGTTCAACTCCACGTCAGCCGTGCTGGCGTTCGCGAAAAGTGTCCGCACAGACGCTTCTGTCGTTCCGGCAGAAATGGCAGAACTTCCCGCAGATGTCGGCACACGACCGCTCAGATAGATGGTCTTGGAAGCATCGCTACGCTGGAGAATCATTCCCGATCCGAGAGCAACGGTTTTCCCATCAGCCTCAACCGAACTCATTCCTTCCGAACTGATCGTCGTCGAAGCAACCCATGCACCGTTCTGGACCGTATAAGCGCGCCAAACAGACGAGCTTGAATCGTCATAGACATACAAGACATCGCCTGCGGACAACGAAGCCGCGCTCACAAGGCTCGCGACCGTGGCGGGCGAGACATCGCCCTCCCCTGTTTTCACCCAAGGCACGCCTATGACCGTATTTGTTGCGGTGTCGGTCACGGCCATCACAGCATGCGTGGCGCTTGTCACGTCAGTTGCGAACAGGGCCGTGCTGGCGGCCATCGCACAAATCATCAAACGGAGTTTCATCTTCGATTCCCCTTTCAGGTTAGTTGCGAATCACCTTGAAGAAGCCCGATGCACCAGTGGTCTTGGGGGCGTAGAGGATCACCTCGTCTGTCTTGCCGTCGGTCGCCTGCGCAGCGCCCTGCGTGTCGTCGGCCGAAATGCCCGCACCGCTGCTCACGCGCATGAAGCCCGGCAGGTTCTGGACCGTGAGCTTCACATAGTCGCCCTCGATCTTGATGGAAGTGATCTTCGGCTGCGGCAGGTCCTTCGGCGCCGCCGCACCGGCGGCAACCGCCTGGCCACCCTCGGATTCCTTCTCCTGCGCCGTCGTCGCACCGCCAGCCGACGCCTTGCCGACCTTCGTGGGCTTCGTCGTGAGGCCGTATCCGTTCACGAGGCTCAGCTTGCCGTTCTTCACGCCGGCCGGCTTCACCGCGCCATCCGCGGCCACGCGCGTATCGAGCAGGTACACGCCGAACGTACCGTCCTTCAACTCGCCGTCCAACTTGGCGGAATCGATCTGGAAGAGCACGTTCGGGCAACGGCCGCCCTTCGCGACGGGGGCGAGCAGCACGATCTTGTCCGTCTCGGCGACCGGCGTGCCGTCGGCCGCGATGCCGCCGAACGTGGCGCCGTTCGCCGTCCACACGAGCGCGTAGCACTCGCCGTCCAGCACCGTGGTGCCGTCCGCGTACTTGTCCGGACCGACCGTGGAGAACGCGAGGAGCGCGTCATCAATGGCCGCAGTGGCGGCGAACGCCAAACCAGCCACACCAATCATCGTCATCAGTTTCGTCATCTCAAGACCTCTTTCGTGTTAAAGTGTTTTAAATCGGTTGCTTACTGAGCCGCTTTCGCCTTCAGACGGAAGTACTGAACTGCACCCGCCGCAGGCAAGTCTACGTTAACCGTCGTATCGCCTGCCGACACCGCGATTGGAGTCTCTGTCATTTCCGGCGTAGATCCGTATTCCAGCAC
>JAFRNO010000755.1 GCA_017430155.1 Kiritimatiellia bacterium
GATCGACTTCGAGCGCGACACGGTGCTCGTGGGCCACGACGGCCCGCACCACCTGAACATCGCGGCGAAGAAGCCCGTCCTGCGCTCGCTCAAGAAGTACCACGGCAAGCCCGGAAAGGGCGCCGGCGTGGAGTTCAACATCAAGGAGGGCCCGATCACGATGATGTCGATCGGCATCAAGGCCGACGGCACGTTCAAGTTCGTGGTGGCGGAGGGCGAGTCACTCGCCGGCCCCATCCCGCCCACCGGCAACACGAACACCCACGGCAAGTTCCCGCCCGACGTGCGTACGTTCCTGCGCAACTGGACGATGGAAGGCCCAACGCACCATTTCGCGCTCGGCATCGGGCACCACGCGGCGGAGCTGAAGAAGCTCGGGCGCGCCCTCGGCATCGAGACCGTGGTCGTGACGGAGGGCAAGTGACATGGCGCGGCGGATTCTGACGGCCGCCCTGATCGCGCTGACGGCGCTGGGGGCAGGGGCGGGGAAGGTGGAGTGCGTGTGCGTGTTCTACCCGCACTGGCACCGCTACCCGAAGGGCGACGAATGGTTCGGCGCCGACCGATGGAAGCAGGGCGAGTGGGCGTTCGTGAAGGACGCCCGGCCGCTCTATCCCAACCACAAGCAGCCGTTGGTGCCGTACGCCGGCTTCCTCGACGAGTCCGACCCGAAGGACATGGCGAAGGAGATCGCGCTCGCCGCGAACGCCGGCATCGACGTGTTCCTCTACGACTACTACTGGTACGACGGGCAGATCACGCAGGAGGAGGCGTTGGAAAAGGGTTTCCTCCAGGCGCCCAACCGCGACCGCATGAAGTTCGCGATCATGTGGTGCTACCACGAGCGGAACGACCAGTTCCGTCCGGAGCTCGGCGCGGGCCGGCGGCGCCTCATGTCCCTCGCCCACACGAAGGAGGAGTTCCTCGGCCTCATCGACCACTGCATCGCGCGCTACTTCGCGCGTCCGGAGTACTGGCGCAAGGACGGCAAGCTCTTCTTCTCGTTCTTCAACTTCAACTACTTCTACCAGCGCCACGGCGCCAACCCCGCCGCCGTCAAGGTCGAGCTTGACGAGGCGCGCGCACGCGTCCGCGCCGCCGGTCTCGGCGAAATCCACTTCAACGCCCAGAACGTGCGGGCGGAGATGTCCGAGACCTGCAAGGCGTGCGGCATCGATTCGCTGACCGACTACAACATGGGACCGGGCACCGTGCCGAGCGCCCCCGCGCGCCGCGCCGCCCACGACTGGCAGTACGACTACGCCGAGATGCCCGCAGCCCTCGCCGCGCGCCTGGAAAAGATGAAAGGCGTGGCGCTTCCGTACATTCCCAACGTGACGACGGGCTGGGATTCCACGCCGCGCTGCCGCTTCGACGAGCGCTACCCCTGGAGGAAGTCGGAATACCCCTACTCCGTCTCCTTCACGAACAACACGCCCGACATCTTCCGTACCTGCCTCGCCGCCGCCAAGAAGTGGGCCGAGGAGGATCCCCGCCAGCCCGGCGCGGTCTACATCAACGGCTGGAACGAGTACACCGAAGGCACGTACCTCGTGCCGAACAACTTCGACTCCGACGGTTTCCTCCGCGCGATCGCCGCCGTCTTCGGCCGTTCGCCCGCGAACGAGTACACCTACGTGAACCCCTCCACGAAGCAGCTCTTCACCATCCCCGCCGCCACGTACGAAAACATCCCCTACGGCCCGCACCCGAAGCAGAAGATCGACGTGTTCCTCCCCGGCACCGCTCTAGCCGGGAGGGGCGCAACTTGTTGCGCCCGCACCACCACCGGCGGTCGCGCGCCGGTGGTCATCTACCTCCACGGCGGCGGCTGGTCGGGCGGCGCGATGGAGGACCACATCCTCGGCTCCGCCATCCACATGCTGCTCGACCGCGGCATCGCCGTGGTGGGCACGGGCTACCGTTACATCCGCGACACGCGCGCCGACGGCGTCAAGCCGCCCGTGCAAGGCTGTCTCGACGACTGCGAGAACGCATTGAAGTTCGTCAAGGCGCACGCCGCCGAATGGAACCTCGACACGTCGCGCATCGGCCTCGCCGGCGGCAGCGCCGGCGCCTGTACCGCGCTTTACCTTGCGCTCAAGGGTGACAACATGCACGGCATCCGCGCCGTCGCGCCGATCATCGCCCAGACCTCGATGGACCCGCAGGAGATGAAGGAGTGGATCCCGAATTCAAGGTACGGGGCGCACGCCTTCGGCTACCGCAACTTCAGGAACTGGCTTGCGCACCGTGCGGACTGCCTCGCGGACATCGAGCGCATCTCGCCGGCCGCCCTCGCGCGGAAGATCGATCCCGCGAAGGCGCCTGCTTTTTTCTTGCAGTACGGCGCGCCGCTCAAGCCCGGCGAGATTGCGAAGGATCCCACGCACTCGCCGGTCTTCGGCGAGAAATTCCGCGAACTGTGCGCGGAGCGCGGCATCCTGTGCAAGGTGAACTACGGCGGCAAGGCGTATTTCGGCGATGCGTTCGACTGGCTGGCGGGCGAGCTGCTACGCTGAAAAAAGCACGCAGCCGGCGTACCTTCATCCTTCCAAGAGCCATGAAAGATGAAATCAAACACCGTATGACCCGGCGATTGAACGGCTGGGATTACTGCCAGCGGGCGATCTACATGATCACCATCACCTTGGCGGATCGCACGCGGGAATGGTTGGGGAAGCTCATCCTCGCCAAGAATGGCGAGGCACGAAACCTCGGTGCCCGATCTTTTCCGCCGCGTGGCCCGCATCGCCTTGCCGCTCGACGGCGGGCGAGGATGCGCTCGAAATCAACTACCACGGCATGAAGCCCGCCAACATCGACCAGCTCGCTAAGGCCGCCGCCCGGATAGAGGAGTGCAACGATTCCTGATGCCTTTGTGCTCTTTACGGCCAAATAACCGATTGACAATGAAAGGGACTACGAGCATGAAAGCGCACAGGATACTGATCGCGGCATGTTGCTGCACGTTGGCCGCGCAGGCGGCGGAAATCTCGTCGACCACGCTCACGGCGGTCTTCAGCGACGCCGAGAAGGGGCGCTTCGCGCATCTCGTGGACCGGCGGGGGCAGGAATTCGTTTCGCCGCGCAACGTCGATTCGCCGCTCTGGCAGGTGGAGTCGTGCAAGGCGGGCGCGTTCACGGAGAAGGCGATCATCCGCGCCAACCAGGCGAAGCGGTACGCGGTGCGTTCGGTGGCGGACGGCATCGAGCTCACGTGGGAGGACGCGGGAGATGCCGTCGAGAAGGCCGTGGCCACCTTCCTCGCGAAGCCGGGCGACCCCGCGATCCGCTGCCGGATCACGGTGACGCCGAAGAAGGGCTGGGCGCTCGTGGAGACGCAGTTCCCGCGCTTCGCGATGAACGAATGCCTCGGCACCACGCCCACGGACGACGCAATCGTGATGGGCACGGGACACGGCGGCCTCGTGCGCTACCCGATGAACCCGAACCGCGAATACTGGCGCAGCCGCCACGTGGGCCACTCGCCCGGCAACCTGGTGGCGCAGTTCGGCTGCTTCTACGACGACGGCGGCGGCCTCTACACGATGGCCGAGGACGCCGACGGCAACGAGAAGGAGCTGCTGATGGACCGCTGGTGGCGGAAAGACCGTCCGGACGGCACCTTCTGGGGTGGCGACTTCCTCTTCCGCTGGAGCCGGTTCGAGTATTCCGAGACAACCGACGCGCAGCCCTACGACATCCTCCTGCGCAGCTTCGCGAATCCCGACGGCGAGGAGACGACCTGGTACGACGCGGCC
>JAFRNO010000756.1 GCA_017430155.1 Kiritimatiellia bacterium
ATCCATACAGCGAGTATTGTCATTACGCCGAGGCGGTTGCGCTTGTTGGGGATGGTGCGTGGATTTGTGGCGACAGCGTACTAGCGATGCATAATCTCGCGCTGGTGAATCCGCTGCGCATTTGTGTCGCGACGACCAAGCGCGTGAGGCGTACCTTGCCAGAGTGGATAGAAGTGGTGAAGAAAAGCGGGATCGAAGACAAGGATGACTTCAACGGTATCCCCTGCCAGAACCTTGCGTCGGTATTGATCGAAGCCAAGGGGCATCTGATGCTTGAGCGATTGCATCAGGCAATCACGGAGGCGCGTGGAAGGGGTTTGCTTTCCGTACCAGACAACGAGCGCATCAAAAAGGAGTTTAATGTATGAAGCGTCCGAATACATGTACGAACCTGATCCGCGCGATCAACGCTGTCGCGGCGGGAACAGATGCGGTGCGCCTGTCGCGTCAACTGGCGAATGTCATCGTTGGGCAGATGCTGCCAGACGGAGTCATAAAAGGCGGAAGTTCGCTGATGTTCCGCTATGGATCGAGACTCACACGGTATACGCGCGATGTCGATACGGCTCGTGCCATGGAGCATGGAGAATACGTTGACCGTCTTCAACGTGCACTTGCGGCCGGATGGAATGGTTTTACGGCCGATCTGGTTGAAGTCGAACCTGCGAAACCGAAGGACGTGCCGAGCGTATATGTGATGCGGCCGTATGATGCAAAACTCAAGTACATGGGACGCCCATGGCAGACGATTTGCATTGAGATCGGCCACAATGAAATCGGCGATGCCGACGAATACGAGGAATTCCTTCCAGAAGAGCTCGCCGATGCTTTTGAGCAGATGCAGTTTCCACGCCCGCATCCGCTTCGCGTGATGAAGTTGTCGTACCAGATAGCCCAGAAGCTTCATGCGCTTTCTGAAGAAGGTTCGGATCGTGCGCATGATATGATCGACCTTATGCTGATTGGCAGTCGATCGCAGCTGGATCTCGCTGATATAAAGTCAAAGTGCATCAGACTATTTGATTATCGGCGAAAGCAGGCATGGCCGCCGGAGATTAGGAAAGGCGATGAATGGGATGCCAAATATGAAGCGGCTCTTGGCACGGTCAGAGACAATTCGGACATTTGCCATACGGTAGACGAAGCGGTGGACTGGGTGAACAACTTTATCGCTCAGATAGTGCAGGCTTGATCTAGATTGATATTGTGGCGGAGTGCGTAACTTGTTGCGCCCGCCGCGCGTTTGGACGATAGAATAGAAGGCTCAAATCCCGTGTAGGGACGTAAAACCTCCACGTAGGGAGACCCAAAATCCCACGTAGGGAAGGCGAACCCTCCACGTAGGGAGAGCGAACCTAGGCGAGAAGCATTGTTCTAATCGACGCGACCTGGTCAAGGACCCTCACGAGGGGGCTGAGTTATCCTCACGGAGGGTTTGAACTACCCTCAAAAGGGGTGGTGCCATAAACCCACTTAACGGATAATGGGTTTATGGTTTACGACAGGCGGCAAGACCTCTTACCGTTTGCGGAAGAGGCGGCGGCGACGGCGAAGGCCGAGACGACGTTGAGGGAATTCTTCATGCCGTGCGAGGGGATTTCGAGGACGGCATCGGCGGCGGCCACGACATCTGGATCGAGGCCGAAGCGCTCGTTGCCGAGGAGAAGGGCGCAGGGGAAGGACGGCGTGACGGTTGAAATGTCGGCGGCGCCGTTGGCCGTTTCGAGGGCGTAGACGGTGTAGCCCTCGGCGTGAAGGCGGTCGATGACGTCGCGGATGTCGCCGGCGTGTTCCCAGGGGACGGTTTCGTCTGCGCCGAGCGCGGTCTTCTTCACCTGCGGGTTGTCGGGTCCGGGGGTGTAGCCGCAGAGGATGAGGCGCTCCACGCCGAAGAAGTCGGCCGTGCGGAAGATCCCGCCCGCGTTGAAGGCGGAGCGGACGTTGTCGGCGACGACGGTGAGGCGCGCGCCCGAAGGCGGGCGCGCGGCGCTGGGGTGGTTGTCCGTGGTGCGGATGCCCATCTCGGCATCGGTGATCTTGGCACGCTTGTCGACGCGCTCGAGCGGCACGAGGGCGGCCTGGATGGCGCGCGGCGTGGTGCCGGGCTGGAGCAGGTGGGCGAGGCTTACGAGGCGCTTCGACTCGGCCGTGCGCAGGAAATCGAACGCGGCGGCGCGAGCGGCGTCCGTCCCGTCGTCGAGCGCCGCGTGCACGAGCTGCAGCGCCTTCTTCCATTCTTCTGTCGAAAGGTCTATCATGTCGCAGGGAAGTATACCAAAAGTCGCCGAATGCAGGGGCAGAATTGTCCGTTTTGAGGGGTGGCCTTGCGGGCGCCTTCCATAGAGGGGCCTGCCACGAATGGCAAATCAGTCGATTCGCCATTGGCTCAGCGCGGAGCAGTTTGGCAGGACGCGCCCCGTGCGCGCCCCCAAGGTAGGACAATGGCCAAGCACAAGGCCAAGCGCTTCCAAAAACGGGCAGGTTACAGACGAGGAAGGGGAAAGGATCGTGCTTCCGCTGGCCTTTCCACTGCCTATGGGAGATCAATGGCTTTGAGGAAAGTTTTGTGGAATCGCAACCCTTTCCGCTACCTGGCCTGTGGCCGGGAGCTTTTGTGGAAGCGCTCGGCCAGTTGCTCGGCAATTCACCAGCTTTGGTGCGCGCACGGGGCGCGCACGGCAAAACTGCTTCGCGCTCGGCCAGTTGCTCGGCAATTCACCAGCTTTGATGTGCGCACGGGGCGCACACGGCAAAACTGCTTCGCGCTTGGCCGAGGGCAAAGCGGTTGCTTTGCCATCCGTGGCAGAGCCGTGGGTGGAAAACCAGCGGCCGCCTCGGCGAGGCGGCCCTACCAAGCGAGGTGGCCCTACTAGGCGCTACCAGGCGAAGGCACAACCACTCAGCGCAACGACGTGAGATATGATATACTAACGGCATGAAACTTACGGCACAGAAGATTCTGGGAGCCTGCGCGGTCGCCTGGGCGGCGGCGGCGACGGGCGCTCCGCTTGAGGCGGGGCTGGGCATCAACGGCAACCTGCGCGTGGGCGGCAAGGGCGCGCAGATGGCGCTCTCGATCCACCACGAAGGGTGGAACGGCACGTCCACGGGCGTGCGGTCGGACTTCGCGTTCCCCGACAAGGCGACCGGCACGGCGCAGTTCGAGCTGTTCCACGAGAAGGACCGGTGCGGGCACGGCAACGCCACCTTGCTGCCGACGGCCGACGGCCGCGCGGTCTACATCGCCACGGCCACGTCGGAAGTCGACCTGAACCCCGAGGCGACCGTTCTCTCGCTCACCCTGCCGTGCGGCACGTGGGTGGGCGGCTCGTGGACGGACGCGTCCGGGAAGAAGCGCGAGTTCCCGGCCGAATTCAAGGACGCGAAGATGTGCCTCTATTCCGCCACCGCGCAGACGATCTCCTTCGCCGCGGCGGGGGATGCTGAGCCGTTCACCCTGACGTTCCCCCGTCCCGTGCCGCTGATGATCCAGGACGACCGCAAGTGGGTGCAGACCTTCACTTTGCGCATCTGGACGGACGCGGGGCGCGCGTTCCGGAAGGGCGACCAGCGCACCTTCACGTGCATCCTCTCCGCGCCGGACGGCGTGAACGTGACCGTCGACCAGCCGGTCGTCGTCAAGCAGGGCCCGGACTGGATCCCGCTCGACTACGGCAAGAACATCGAGGCCGGCAGCGCGCTCGACTTCTCCGGGATGGGTCTGCAGGACGCGCCCGCCGGTAAGTACGGCTGGCTGAAGAACGCGGGCGGGCACTTCGAGTTCGAGGGCAGGCCCGGCGTGCACCAGCGTTTCTACGGCGTAAACCTCTGCTTTAGCGCGAGCTTCCCCGATCAGGCCCTCGCCGACGAGCTCGTCACGCGCCTCGTGCGCCTCGGCTACAACACCGTGCGCATCCACCACTACGAGAACTGGGACGGCGTGGTCAAGGGGTCGAAGGACCGCCTGACGTTCAACGAGGAATGGACGAAGCGCCTCGACTACCTGCTCTTCCGCGCGATGGAGAAGGGCATCTACGTGACGACGGACCTCTTCACGACGCGTCCCGTGATGTGGCGCGACGTCGGCATCGACCGCGACGGACAGGTTCCGCAGCAGGTCTACAAGAACCTCATCGGCGTCCACGCGCCCGCGTTCGAGAACTGGAAGACGTTCTCCCGCAACCTGCTCACGCACGTGAACCCGTACACGGGCCGCGCGTACAAGGACGAGCCGGGCCTGCCGCTCATCTCGCTCATCAACGAGGGGCACCTCACCTGGTGCTGGGACGCGATCAAGAAGGAGGCGCCGATGAAGGCCGCGTGGAAGAAATGGCTCGCCGCGAAGCGCGCCGCCGACCCCGCGTTCGCGAAGGACGTCTCGGACGACGCCGAGAAGGTCCCCGCCTGGAACAACGCCGCGCTCATCGCCTTCATGGCGGACGTGGAGGACGACCTCTCGCGGCGCCAGCGTGAGTTCCTCCGCGCGCTCGGCGTGAAGGCGCTCCTCACCAGTCAGAACTGCGGCGGACACTACACGCCGCTCATGGCGATGCGCGAGGCGCGCTACGACTACGTGGACGACCACTTCTACGTGGACCATCCGCAGTTCATCGCGCGGTCGTGGTCGCTGCCGTCGCGGTGCCCGAACACGAACCCCGTCTTCTCCAAGCTCCTCCCGCCCGTCGCGTGCGCGTACACGCGCATGCCTTCCAAGCCGTTCTGCATCACGGAGTGGAACTTCTCGGGTCCGGGCATGTTCCGCGGCGTGGGCGGCATCATGACGGGCGCGATGGGCGCGCTGCAGGACTGGGACGGCCTCTGGCGCTTCGCCTACTCGCACAGCGACGACAACCTGCGCGATCGGCGTGGCGTGCCCGGCTACTTCGACGTGGGGAGCGACCCGCTCGGCCAGGCGTCCGACCGCGCGAGCGTGTGCCTCTTCCTGCGCGGCGACATGGCGCCGCTCGCGGACAAGCTCGCCCTTACTGTGACGCCCGACACGTTCATGCCCGCGGACGGCAAGCCGACGGGCGTGGTGCCGAAGTGGCGCGACGCCGCGTGGCAGACGCAGGTGGGCACGGCCGTGGCGCCCGCGTCCGCCGGCGTGAAGACGTTCAAGCTCGGCGAGCAGCTTGACCGGGAGAAGGCCCCCGTGCCGCTCGCGCCGAACGCCGCGCTCGCCTTCGACCGCACGGTCGGCAGCTTCAAGATCGACACGCCGCGCACCGCAGGCGGGTTCACGCCGAAGGGCGCGCTCGCCGCCGGGCCGGTCGCCTTCGACGTGGGCGACGTGCCGGCCACGGTGTGGGCGAGCTCGCTCGACGGCCGGCCGATCGCGCAGTCGTCGCGCATCCTCGTGACGCACCTCACGGACGTGCAGGCCAACGGCAACGTCTACGCCGACAAGGCGAAGACGACGCTCCTCAAGTGGGGCGCGTACCCGCCCGTCGTGCAGAACGGCTCGGCCGCCGTCACGCTCACGCTTGCGAATCCGGGCGCCTACGAAGTGTGGGGCCTCGCGACCACGGGCAAGCGCCTGGAGAAGATCCCCGCCGCGGTGCGCGACGGCAAGCTCGCGTTCACGGCCACGGTCAAGGCCGCCTCCGGCGCGCGGATGCTCTACGAAATCGTCAAGACAGGTCTGTAATCCGAAACGAAAAAGCAAGAAAGAAAAGGAATCCTTATGAAAAACAGCAGCGGCATGCCGCGGAGAAGTTTCGTGAAGTACGGGTTGGCGGCGGCGGCCGTACCCACCATCGTGCCGCGCCACGTGCTCGGCGGCCCGACGGCGCCGAGCAACCGCATCACGCTCGGCGGCGTGGGCGTGGGCGGCGTGGGGCACGGCCAGGTCAAGGGGCTCGCCAAGGCGGGTTTCCAGGTGGAGGCGCTGTGCGACGTGGACGACCTCCACGCCGAGAAGACCTACAAGAAATTCCCCCAGGCGCGCCGCTACCGCGACTTCCGCGAGATGCTCGCGAAGGAGGGCGACAAGATCGACGCCGTCTACTGCGGCACGCCCGACCACACGCACGCCTTCGTGACGCTCGCGGCCCTTCGCGCGAAGAAGCACGTCTGCTGCGTGAAGCCCCTCACGCGCTCGATCGAGGAGTGCTATCTCGTGGCGGAGGAGGCGAAGAAGGCGGGCGTGGCCACGCAGGTGACGGCGTCGCCCTGCACGAGCGACGCCGCGTGCCGCACGCGCGAGATCATCGCCTCGGGCATCCTCGGCGACATCGTGGAGGCGTACGCCTGGACGCGCCGTCCAGTGTGGCCGCAGGGCATGCCCGACTATCCCTCGTTCACCACGCCCGTGCCGGGCACGCTCGACTGGGATCTCTGGATCGGGTCGGCCGAGAGGCGTCCCTTCGCCGACAAGTGGCCGGCGGACAACCCGATCCCGAAGATGTGCCCCGAGGCCTGGAAAGGCGCGGCGGTGTACCATCCCTTCAACCACCGCGGCTGGTACGACTTTGGCGCGGGCGCGCTCGGCGACATGGGCTGCCACTGGGCGAACACGATCTACAAGGCGCTCGACCTCGACCACCCCAGCATGATCAGCGCGAGCTGCACGCGGCGGAGCGAGGTGGCGTTCCCGCTCGCGAGCATCGTCACCTTCGACTACCCGAGGCGCGGGAACTTCCCCGAGCTGCGCTTCACCTGGTACGACGGCCTCATCAAGCCGCCCGTGCCGAAGGAGCTCGCGGGCGCGCCGCTCCCGAAGGAAGGCGTGATGTACGTGGGCACGAAGGCGAAGATGCTCATCGCGATGGAGGGCAAGGACGGCATGCGCATCCTCGACCCGAAGCTCGACGCGCAGGCGAAGACGATTCCCGCCACGCTGCCGCGCCGCGGCCAGATCTGGGACGAGTGGATGACGGCGTGCAAGGGCGGCGAGCGGGCCGGCTGCGACTTCGCGTGGGCCCGGCGCATCACGGAGTTCGTGCTCCTCGGCAACCTCGCCGTGCGGACGGGCGGCCCCGTCGCCTTCGACCCGAAGACGATGCACGTGGCGAACAACCCGGACGCCGACGCGCTCCTGCGCCTCACTTACCACAACGGCTGGAGCCTGTCGTAAGCCCGTGCCGCGATTCCGGGATTGACTAACATACCCGTGGGTATGTTATACTATGCGCATGATTACTTTTGCCAGAACAGGTCTTTGCGCGGCGGCGGCGCTCGTGCTCGTGTGCGGGTGCGACACGATCAAGCGCGCGCGCGAGGCGCAGACCGAGGTCGTGCCCGTCGGTCTGGAAGAGTCGTCCGCCCCCGGCGAGGTGAAGCGCGTGGATTTGCGGGGTCTCCGCCTCAAGGACTACGACGCGTGGGCGATGAACCACCGTCCGAGCATCGAGGCCGCGCACCTCGCCGTGGCCAACGCCGAGCTGGAACTTGCGCGCGTGACGAGTGACCGCGACCTCCAACTGAACCTCTCCAGCGGTTTCTCGCAGTCCACCTTGAACCGCACGAGCCACTTCTCGTGGCGGCAGAACCGGGGCAAGTTCACATCCGACGTGTCCCTTGACCTGCTCATCTACGACTTCGGGCGCATCGACGCGCGGGAGCGTCAGGCGCGCGAGAACCTCGTGGCGGCGCAGCGCGACCTCGCGGACGCGGAGTTCGCGGTGTTCAACGACGTGGCGCAGGCGTACTTCACGCTCCTGCAGAACGACGCGTTGCTCGAGGTGGCGCGCACGAA
>JAFRNO010000757.1 GCA_017430155.1 Kiritimatiellia bacterium
GCGGCGTCAAAGTGTCCTGGCGTTCATGCGGGCGTCGTGGAGTCCGTGCCGGCCGCGTTCCGCGCGATCGCCGGCAACGGAGTGAACGTCCTCGCGATGGGCGCGTTCTACGTGACGCCCGAACTCGGCAAGCAGTGCGCGGATGCGTTTCTCTACAACGACTTCGGCAGTGGCTGGGAGTGGTGGCCCGACTTCGACAAGTTCCACCAGATCGCCATCGACGAGCTGAACGCCTTCAACTACGAGGAGTACAAGCGGAACGACTTCAAGGTGAAGCATCTCGGCGACTGCCATTGCGAGCTTTACGACCGTCCGGAAGGTTTTTCTTCCGTTCCCCTGATGTGCAAGCGCTGAACAAATCAAAAGGAGTTTGAAAATGAGAAAGAGGAATACTGTCAAAGGCACACTGTTGCCTGCGCTGTTCTGTCTCTTCGCGGCTTCGCTTCGTGCCGATTTCCCGGCGGCAACCTACTCGCTCGCCTGTGACGGTGATGTGACGACGGCATCGTCGTTCCTGGGCGGCTCGGTGCTCTCCATCCACTCCGCCACCTACCCTGCCTCGTATATTTCGGTGCGCGATTCGCCTGTCAACAAGGCTTTTGTCGTGACGGACGCAGCAAGGCCGATGGGTGCAAACACGAGCCTTGATATCTTCGGGAGCGGTTCATGGTCGATGCTTGTCGTCGCGCGTGGCGCGGAGATCGCCAACGGCGTCTACTGGGATGTCGGAAAACCGGCATGGGACTCGAACTCGAACGGTAACGCGGGATTCAGCCTCATCCGCACGGCAAGTGGATGCGTCGCACTCGTCCGGCGGGCAAAGTCATCCTCGCCACAGACGATTCTTTCCGCTTCCGTGGACAACGACACGACGAAGTTCCATTCATTCCTCGTAACCTACGATGCAGGTGCCGCCGGCACGGAGGCTTCCCCGTATTTCGCGCTCTATGTTGACGGAGCCATGGTGGCGTTTTCGGCGACACTTTACCAGGCGGCACGCAACGGTTGCCAGTTCGGTGCCGTCTACGGCGGATCGCCAGCGGCGAACCTGTCTGACGGATTGCAGTTCGCCATTGACGAGATCGGCGTCTGGCAGACGCGGTTGACTGCACAACAGGCGGCTGAGGTCTGCGCGCATTACCCCGTCTGGCCAAACGTCACGCGCCATCAGGCCATGCTGTCGTCTGACGCGGCTTTCTCGGAGCTTGGCTGGACCCCGGCATGGGTGGACTCGTCCACGGCAATTGCCGGCATCACCGTCACGGCCCGTGCGACGCTGTCCATCGACACCGCACTGAGGGCATACGGCGTTGAGGTCGCTTCTGCGTACGACTTCGGATTCGTTCTCGGCGAGAATGGTTCGCTCGGCAATGTGGAGTCGATCAACCTCACGGCGGTTACAGGCAAAATCATCCTCGACGCAACGACATTCCCCCTGGCGGAGCAACTTCTTTATGGGAACACGGCGACGGTTCGCGTCGAAAGCGTGGACGCGGTTCTGCCGCCGACTTCCGCATCCGGGCTCTTGGGTCTTCTCAACAAACCGGGGCAGACGCTTGAGATAGCTGCGCCTGTGACGGCCCCGACTGTTTCGGGCAAGCCGTTCCTCGGGTTTGGCGCATCGGACGGATCGATGACGGTGTGTCTCGACGAGGGGACGGAGATCACCGTCTCCACACTTGTACTTGGATCCTACAACTCTGCAAACGTCGCGCTGACGCAGCGAGGCGGCGCGGTGGTTCTGACCGGTTCAGCCCCCGTGCTGTCAATCGCCAGAAATCCGCTTTCGGAATCCAGCTACACGATTCTTGGGGGGACGTTCACCGCTCCAGCGGCAAAGGTGACTTTGGGCGAATCGCAGATGCAGAACAATGCGCGTGCAGCCCGTCTGACGGTTGGCGGTGGCACGAATGACTCCGTCTTCTCCGTGCAAGGGATCGTTGCGAACGACAGGTCGACGGCTGCCCGAACCGTCACGCTTGCCGAAAATGGAACGCTCGTCCTCGGTTCTGGCGGTATTGACCTCGACAGCCCCGGAGGAAGCGTGACGCTCGCCGGAGGCGTTATGAGATCAACGGCGTCGGCGGCGCTTTATGCAGGGGCCGGCGTTACGGTCACAGGCGACATTACGATAGACGTGGCCTCGGGGACGATGCTGACGCTCCCTGCGATTACGGGAACCGGCAACATTACGAAAACCGGCGACGGAACGCTGTTCTTCTCTGGGGCAAGTCCGAATTTTGGCGGTACGATCTCCGTCGAGTCGGGCGCGATCGGGGTATCGGAAAGCGGCGCGACGGGAACCGGCGCCCTGACATTCGCCTCCGGCACTCAATTCATGGCCGTCATTCCTGCCAGTCTGCTTGCGACAGGAGGAGTGGTCACGATTGACAGGCCTGTCCTGTCGCAGGTATCGGCGCTGCCGGCGATTGCAGCGGTTGCGCGCAACGGGAACACTGTTCTTGACGCGGGAACCGACTATACGTTGGCGGACGACGGACAGGTGCTTGAATTCACATTCCCCGTTCGCGTTGAAGGCCATGCCGCCTGGTTTGACTTCACGTTTTCCCGCGAAAGTCTTTCGACGCGCGTGACCTCGAGCAGAAATATCCGCAACGACGGCTACGCCGGCGCGACGGAGTACCTTCTTTTTGACGGTACTTGGCGCGGGACGAACGGTTATGATATGGCGACGGGACGCCTTCTGATGAAGACGACGCCTTGCAGGGACATGACGGGGGCGTTCGCATGGCCGGATGCCTGGACCGTGGCGCTTGCCTCGCATCTCCCGAACGAGGAAAACGCATGTATCGTCTCCGTGGGTTCGACGTACTACGGCACATGTAACTACCTCGCCCTTGCGCGCGGCGGTTCGGATTCCGAGGTGATCCTCGCCTACGGGCATGGGCACGCTGCAGCCCAGACCCTCGCCACGATGGAAGTGCCAGAGGCTGGCGACAATGTCATCCATCTCTTCATTCTTGCATACGACGGCGAGACCTGCACGGTCTATCACGCTTTCGAGCCTGGCGGCAGGGTCTCGCAAATTGGCTCTTGCACGCTGACGGGTTTCGTGCCCGGCGGAGGCATCCAGATCGGCTCGATCCATGGCGGAGTTGCGGGGACGGGGCTTGTGCGCGTGGATGACCTGCCAGATCCAGATTCCTACGAGGTGCGTGCGTTGCGCATCTTCGAGACGGTTCTCAACGCCGAGTGCCGCCAAATGCTCGGCGACGAACTGGCGAAGATCAAGGGGACGGTGTTCATTTTCCGCTAGCAAGGCCTGTCAGCCATGTGCCGCTATCGAACATTGGTTCTGATGACGTTGTGGTCGGCGCTTGCGGCCAGAGCGGTTGCCGTGCCGACAAGTCCGGCATTCGTCAGATTGTCGCCGAACGGTGAAAACGACATGACGGAGCCATTCATGGCCGCTGTCGAGTCGGTACGCGCAGCTGGCGGTGGCGAGATCCGGCTGGGGCGGGGGACATACCATTTCCGATCGCCCCGTCCGGCGCGTTTCTACGTGTCGAACCACAACAATCCCATGCCGCGCAACGTGTTCATCACGCTTGAAAACCTGTCGGATGCGACGGTGTCCGGCGAGGACGGGGGCGTGGACTTCGCGTTTCACGGCGAGGGTACGGGCATTCGCGTGGAAAAATGCGCGAACCTGTCACTGCGCGGCATCCGCCTTGACTACTCGACGCCCTGGTTCGTGGAAACGCGCTTCGAGTCGTTCGACATGGGACGTCCCGTCGTCAAGAGCGCACCGCCGCAGTTTTCGCTGGCGGTCGAGGACGGACGTCTCGTTTCGCTGGGCGAGGGATGGAAGGGTCTGCCTCGGCTGTTTGGTGTGTTTGATTCCGATACAGGCGAATTCCGTGGATGGCGATGGACGAAAGGTGAGGCGACTGCGCTTGGAGGAGACCGGTTCCGCCTCGAGGACGATTGGCGTTCGCTTGGTTTCGCCGCCGCCATGTCGTCTGGTGACGTTGTGCTGGCGCGCGACCCGTTCCGTCCGAATCCGGCGATTTTCGTCAACCGCTCAGTTGATACGCGCATTGAGGATTGCGTGATCCAATCCTCGCCCGGCATTGGCCTATTGGCGCAGCGGTCGGAGAATGTGGCGTTCTGCGGCAGCGGGAGGGCGGGGGAACGCCGCGCCGGTTCGTTTGCCAAACCGGGGTGCGGGCGATTGACGTCGATTCAGGCAGATGCAACGCATTTCTCGAACTGCAAGGGAATGGTCGTGGTCGAGAACTGTCTGTTCGAGGGAATGAGCGACGACGCAATCAATGTTCACGCGACCTGTCTTCAGATTGAGTCCATGCCAGATGTGCATACGCTCGTCTGTCGCTACCGCCATGTGGCGTCCGTAGGCTTCGAGGTGTTCCAGCCGGGCGAGACGCTGCGCTTCATCAAGACCGGCACGCTTGAGGAAGTTGAAAAGACGGTCAAGGTGCAGGCGGCGCGAATGACAGGCGTGGATCGGGTGGAACTGGCGCTTGACAAGGCGTTACCTCAGGGAATTGGCGTCGGCGACGCCGTGGAAAACGCCGACTGGCAGCCGGCGGTTGTGTTCCGCCGCAATCTGGTGCGCAACTGCACGGCGCGCGGAGCGCTCTTCACCACGTCAGGGAGCGTGCTGTGCGAAAGCAACGTCTTCGAGCATGTCGCGAACCAGCCGATTTTGCTGGAAGGGGACGCCAGCGAATGGTACGAATCCGGCGGATGCCGCGACGTGACGATCCGCCGCAACGTCTTTCGCGACTGCATGCGCCTATTCGGAAAGGGCATGATCCAGATTGCGCCCAACGTGCGGAATCTTGCCGGGCAGCGCGTGCGCTATCATCGCAACATCGCGATAGAGGAGAACGAGTTCGAGC
>JAFRNO010000758.1 GCA_017430155.1 Kiritimatiellia bacterium
AAGCGCACGGTCGCAATCGACCGTGCGCGTCCCGAGCTCGCGTTCCAGCTCCAGCGCCTGCTCAAAGGCGTTCAGTATCTCCGGCAACCGCTCCATCAACCCATTCAATTATTCAACTACTCAACTATTCACTATTAGCTATTAGCTATTCACTGTCCTCGATACCCCTTCGGATTCTGCGACTGCCAGCGCCAGGTGTCGGCGCACATCTGCTCGATGCCGCGCTCGGCCTTCCAGTTCAGCTCCTTCGCGGCGAGCGCGGGATCGGCCCAGCACTCGGCGATGTCGCCGGGGCGGCGCGGCTTGATGACGTACGGCACCTTCTGTCCGCTCGCCGCTTCGAACGCCTTGACGATCTGGAGCACGGAGTAGCCGTGGCCCGTGCCGAGGTTGTAGACCTTGAAGCCCGGCTTCTCGGCCAGCTTCTCGATCGCGCGCAGATGCCCGATCGCGAGGTCCACCACGTGGATGTAGTCGCGGATGCCCGTGCCGTCCGGCGTGGGGTAGTCGTTGCCGAACACGCTCAGCTCCTTCAGGCGGCCCACCGCCACCTGCGCCACGTACGGCAGCAGGTTGTTCGGGATGCCCGCCGGGTCTTCGCCGATGCGGCCGCTCTCGTGCGCGCCGATCGGGTTGAAGTAGCGGAGGATGACCGTGTTCCAGGCCGGATCGGCCTTCTGCACGTCGCGGAACACCTGCTCCATCATCAGCTTCGTCCAGCCGTACGGGTTCGTGCAGCCGGGCGTGGGGAAGTCCTCGCGGATCGGCACGCTCTGCGGCTGGCCGTAGACCGTCGCCGAGCTGGAGAACACGATGTTCTTGCAGTCGTGCGCCGAGAGCACCTTGAGGAGCGTGAACGTGCCGCCAAGGTTGTTCTCGTAGTACTTGAGCGGGATCTGCGTGGACTCGCCCACCGCCTTGAGGGCGGCGAAGTGGATGGTGGCGCCGAACGGCTTCTCCGCCGCCACCACCCTGTCGAGCGCCGCCTCGTCGCGGATGTCGATGTTGTAGAACTTCGGGGCCCTGCCCGCCAGCTCCGCCACGCGCCGGAGGGACTCCTCCGACGAGTTGCAGAGGTTGTCCACCACCACCACGTCGTGGCCCGCCTTCAGCAGCTCCAGCGTGGTGTGCGAGCCGATGTACCCGGCCCCGCCCGTAACAAGGATCTTCATGGCTAGCGCGTGGAGATGCGGTCGTTGTAGTCGCCCGTCTCCGTGTTGATGCGGATCACGTCGCCTTCGTTGATGAAGAGCGGGACGGCGCACACGTAGCCGCCCTCGACCGTGGCGGGCTTCGTGACCTTGCCGCTCGCGGTGTTGCCCTTCACGCCGGGCTCGACCTTGATGACCTTGCGCTCGACGAGCTGCGGCAGGTCCACGCCGATCACCTTGTCGTTGAAGAAGAGCGCCTTCACTTCCATCTCGTCCATGAGGAAGTACTTCTTGTCGCCCATCACCTCGGGCGTCACGCGGATCTCCTCGAAGTTCTCGTCCGTGAACACGAACGCCGAACCGTCGTCGTAGGAATACGTGACCGACCGTTGCAGCAGCTCGGGACGCTCGAACTTGTCGCCCGAACGGTAGCTGCGGCTCATGCCGCCGCCCGTGATCATGTTGCGCAGTTTGCAGTTGTAGATGGCCTGGCCCTTGCCCGGCTTCGAGAAGTCAAACTCCGTGATTTCCCACGGCTCGCCGTCAATCAACAGCTTCACGCCTTTGTGCAGTTCTCCCGCACCGATTACATCGCCCATTTTTTGCTCCTTTTCTGTGAAAACATGGGCGGTATTATACACGAAACGGCCCCCTTCGGGCAAGCCGAAAGTGGAAGATGCAGGGCGGCCGTCAATCGTCCGGCATCGGCTGCGCGTCACGTGCGGACGTGAAAAGCGCGGGAGGGATGTGGCAATACCCGCCGGGATGCTTGTCGAGATAGTCCTGGTGGTAGTCCTCGGCCGCATAGAATTTGACGAGCGGCTTCTTCTCGACGGCGAGCGGCTTCGCGTGCCGGGCTTGTTCGGCCTGCCAGGCCTTCTCGATGAGGGGCAAATCGCCCTTGTCAACAAAGTAGATGCCCGTGCGGTACTGCGAGCCGACGTCATTCCCCTGCCGGTTGACGCTGACGGGATCGATCGCCTTGAAATACATCTGAAGCAGAAAGCGCAAGCCCACCTTCCGAGGGTCGTACACCACGCGGACCGTCTCCGCAAAACCCGTCTTGTCCGTGCAGACCTCCTGGTAGGTGGGGTTCGCCGTGGTGCCGTTGGCATACCCCACTTCCGTATCCAGCACGCCGGCCACCTGCTTGAAATAGTGCTCCATTCCCCAGAAACAGCCGCCCGCCAGGTAGATTTCCTTCGCCTTTCCGAGCGGCAGGAGATACTTTCCGTAACCCGCGTCCGCCATCTTCTCCGCGGGGATGAACCGCAGCGACGCGCTGTTGATGCAATACCGCAGTCCGCCCGATTCCCGCGGCCCGTCGGCGAAGACATGCCCGAGGTGGGCGTTCCCGCAGCGGCTGCGCACCTCGGTCCGTATCATGCCGTGCGACTCGTCCCGGTGTTCCGTGACGGCCTCTTGTACGATGGGTTTGCTGAACGCCGGCCATCCGCAGCCGGACTCGAACTTGTCCGTCGAGAGGAAAAGCGGTTCGCCCGTGGTGACGTCCACGTAAATCCCCGGACGGAACTCGCCGACGTATTCATTCGCGTAGGGCCGTTCCGTGGCGGCCTTCTGCGTCACCGCGTATTGGAGAGGCGTCAGTTTCTTGCGCAGGTCCTCGTCGCCGGGCCGCACATACCGTCCCGCATCATTCATACGCGTCTCCACATGCCGCCCGACAGACGAGTTCCCGGCAACCGCCGCCCCAGCCGCCACGCATGCGGCAATCGTCCAGCACCATTTCACCGGGAAACCTCAGAACGATTCCGTGATCCGTCTCAGCGCCTCGCGGAGGCGCTCGGCCTCGGCCTCGTCGCCGTGCTGGACGGCATACTCCAGCAGCGCGTCCAGCCGCTTGATTTCCTCGATTGCATTGTCTCTCTGTGGCATTGCCATAACTGTTTCTCCTTTACTGTGTCAATCTACTGTGTCAACGGGGTCTGACCCTTTTCGGTTCATCCACACGCCCATCGCCACGATCACGGCGATGCCGAACCAGCTGAAGGCGTCAGGCACCTGACCGAACACGGCGAAGCCGAGCACGGCGGCGAAGGCGACGTTCGCATAGTCGTAGACGGCGATCTCGCGCGGACGCGCGAAACGGTACGCCGCCGTGATGCCGAACTGGCCGATCGTGGCCATGATGCCCGCGCCGAAGAGGATCGCCACCTGCGCTCCCGTCATCGGCTGGTAGCCGAAGATGAGGAACGGCAGCGTGGCGAGCGTGGAGAACGCGCTGAAGAAGAGCACGATGAAGCTCGGCTCGACCTTGAGGATGCCGAGACGCCGCACGCACGTGTAGGCGAGTCCCGCCGAGACGCCGCCCGCCAAACCCGCAAGCGCCGCCGTCGTCTCGCCCGCAAGGGCGAACCCCGGCTTCACCACGAACATCGCGCCGACGAAGGCGACGGCCACCGCCACGCCCTGGCGCACCGTCACACGCTCGCGCAACAGGACCCAGCTCGCCACCACGGCGGCGAACGGCGAGAGCTTGTTGAGCATGCAGGCGTCGCCGAGCGGGATGTGGCTGAGCGCGTAGAAGTTGCCGAAGATGCCGATCGTGCCGAAAATGGAACGCCATACGAGCGCCGCCCAGCCCGTACGGTCGCGCGGGAGCGCGACCCACCCGCCAGCGATCTGGGAGGGCCGCGCAG
>JAFRNO010000759.1 GCA_017430155.1 Kiritimatiellia bacterium
ACCGTCTACGCGGGCAACCACACGATGGGCCCGGCAAACCCGCTCTACCTCGAGCCGACCGGCTGGACGGCGTCGATGGTGGGCATTCCCTACGACGACCTCGCGCGCTGGCGTTCGATCTACCCCGAGGAGGCGTTCCTCGGGCAGATGGAGAAGGTGCGCGACGGCTTCGTGAAGGGCAACGCCGCGTTTGCGTCGCTCGTGGATTCGCTCGACGGCGACCGCCAGGCGGCGGCGCGGCGCGAGCTCGGCCTCTTCCGCGCGATCGAGAACCACTTCAGCGCGGTCTGCGACCAGATACGCTTTGTTCGCGCCCGCGCGCGCGACGACAAGGCCGAAATGCGCGCCTGCGCGCGCCGCGAGCTGGAGACGGCGAAGCGCCATCTTGCGCTCGTGCGCACCGACAGCCGGATTGGCTACGAGTGCTCCAACCACTACTACTACCTGCCCCACGATCTGGTCGAGAAGGTGCTCAACTGCCGCGACGTCGCCGACCGGTTGGCCGTGGTGGAGAACGCCGCGCCGGCGGACGAGCTGGCGCGCATGAAGCAAAAGGCGGTCGCGGAGGCGCCCCTCGCGCCGCCCGGATACCGGCGGCCGGCGGACTGGAAGCCCGTGCTCTACCGGAAGGGGCTGCGCGAGATCGCGAACGACCACTCGAAGGAGGTGATGGCGCGCGCCGCGAAGCAGATGAAGAAGGTGGACGCGGTGAACGCCGCCGGCAAGTGGAAGGCGACGGGCGCCTCCATCGACGCGCACAAGTGCCCCGAGTGGTTCGTCGACGCGAAGTTCGGCATCTTCGTCGACTGGGGCCCGTGGTCCATCGCCTTGTGGTGCCCGTACGTGAAGGGGAAGCGCCTCTACCCCGACTGGTACGAGTACCGCTGCCGCACCGACAAGGCGACCATCGCGTACCATGAGAAGAACTGGGGGCCGGACTTCAAGAGCGACCACCTCCTCGACCTCTTTCGCGGCACGAAGTTCGACGCGCCGGCGCTCATGTCGGTGTTCAAGAAGTGCGGCGCGAAGTACGTGGTGCCGTTCCTCAAGCACCACTCCGGCTTCTGCCTGTGGGACTGCTCCTACACGTTCCGCGACACCGTGGACATGGGCGCGCACCGCGACTTCGCGCGCGAGATGGCGAACGCCTGCCGCGCCGAGGGGCTCAAGTTCGGCCTCTACGCCTCCCAGGCCGGCGAGTGGGAATACCCGATCCTGCAGGACGACGGGTCGATCAAGATCGCGGTGAGCTGTCCCGACAACCTCCAGCCCTATTCCCCCGACATGGAGTGGAAGGCGTCCGGCAAGGTGGCGGTGAAGGACTTCGTGCGCGACTACATCGTGCCGCAGACCACGGAGTTCATCGACAAGTACGACCCCGACATCTTCTGGGGCGACTACGACTGGATGACGCCCGCCGAGTCGAACGGCAGCTACGACATCGTCGCCTACCTCTACAACCACGCCGAGGGGCGCAAGGAGGTCGCCACGAACGACCGTCTCGGCAAGGCGCGCCCCGAGGAGATCAAGGGACGCTTCACGAAGCGTCCGCGCACATGGCTGCGGACGGTGCGCGGCGACTTCTACACCGACGAGTGGGGCGACACGGAGGAGTGCCTCGACCCCGCGAAGTGGCATCCGTGGGAGTCTTGTTCGGGTATTTCCAAGGCGTACAGCAACCACTGGATGGAGAACGTCGATCCCGGCATGGTGATGGACGACCGCGCGTTCGTGATCCACTTCGCGGACATCGTGGCGCGCGGCGGCAACCTGCTGCTCTTGGTGAACCTCGACCCGCAGGGCGAGATCCCCGCCGTGCAGAAGGAGCGTCTGCTCCAGATCGGACAGTGGCTCGGACGCTGGGGCGAGGCGATCTACGGCACGCGCATCCTCGCGCCGTTCAACACGAAGGCGATTGACTACGTGCAGTCCAAGGACGGACGCTTCGCCTACGCGATCGTGAAGGAGCCCGCCGCGGAGGTGTCGCTCGCCTGCGCCCTGCCCGAGAAGGCGAAGGTGACGGTGCTGGGGTCGAACGCGCCGCTCGCAACGCGCCGCGACGGCGCAAACACGGTCGTGTCCGTTCCCGGCGAGTTCGCGTCCTCCCGTCTGCCGTTCGCGCTCAAGTGCACGCTGAAATGAAGAAGGGCGGGAGCGGCTTCGCGCGGCGTCTCGTCGCGTGGTTCGCGCGCGCGCGGCGTCCGATGCCGTGGCGGCGCGCGCCGTCGCCGTACGTCTGCTGGCTGAGCGAGATCATGATGCAGCAGACGACGTACGCCACCGTGCTGCCGTACTACGAGCGCTTCCTCGCCCGCTTCCCCGACGTGCAGGCGCTTGCTGCCGCCGACGAGCGGGACGTGCTGAAGGCGTGGGAGGGAATGGGCTACTACGCCCGCGCGCGCAACCTGCACAAGGCGGCGAAGCGGTTTGCATCGGAGGGGTGGCCCGCGACCGCCGCGGAATGGGCGTCCGTGCCCGGCGTGGGTCCGTACACGGCGGCCGCGCTCGCGAGCGTGCTCAACGGCGAGCATATGCCCGTCGTCGATGGCAACGTGGCGCGCGTCTTCGCGCGCGTGTGGGCGCTCGACGACGACTTCCACAAACTGCCCGCGCGTACGCGTCTCGCCGCGCGCCTGCAGCCGGAGATCGACCGCTGCGCGCACCCGGGCGACTTCAATCAGGCCATGATGGAGCTTGGCGCGCTCGTCTGCACGCCCGCGAACCCGTCCTGCGTGCAGTGTCCGCTCGCGCGCGACTGTGCGGCGCGGAAGGCGGGAACGCAAGCGGACTACCCGCGCCGTCCGGCCAAGAAGGCGCTGCCCGTGCGGAAGGAGACGGCCGTGGTGGTGTCGGACGCGCGCGGGCGTGTGCTCCTCGTGGAGAACACGGAGGGCGGGTTGCTGAAGGGATTGTGGGAGTTGCCGTCCGTGGAGCCGCGCGAGGGGCAGGTTCAGGTGTTCTCGCATTTTCGGTTGGAGCTGTCGGTTTTTCAGCATGAGGGTAAATCGGCGAAGTTTGTCGACCCGCACGCGGTGCCGCTTGCCACGTCCACGCGAAAGGTGCTTGCCGCATGCGGCTTGCTCTGAGCGTCTTGGCGGGCGTGCTCGCCGCCGCGTTGCCGTGGGCGCTGCGCCTCTGGCAGGAGTGGCGCTGGGGGCTGCCGGTGCGGATCACCGTCGATCCCGACAATCCCTCGGCCGACGCCCTCGCCGACTACTTCGCCACCGTCGCGCGTCGGCTCGACGAGCGTCCGGAGCGCATGCGCCTCGTTATTGACGGGCGCACGGCCGCGCGTCGGGCGCTGACGCTTGATTTCCTGCCGGACGGTGCGATGAGCGCGTGCGTGGAAGGGGAACCGCCGAAACGCTTCAGCCTGCGCCGCCGTTGGATTCCCGACCATCCCGTGCCGCTCGACCTGCGCGCGTGCCGTCTTTGGATTGAGCCCGTGGAGGCGAACCGCTTCCGCGTGATGGACCGCGTGCCGTTCCGCGTGCCGGCGGCCGTCTATGCGCTCTGCGCGCTCCTCGCCGCGGCGAGCGCCGTCTGGCTCGCGCCCGAATGCCTCGCGGTCGCCATTGGCCTCGCGGCGGGCTGCATCACCTCCCGCACCGTCCGCGCGTGAGGCTTGCGCCGGGGGGCGTGAAATGGTATACTGCGCGCTGATGAAAAAGACATACTCTACCCTGCCTCCGCCCGGCATGAGCCGGCGCGACTTTATCCTCACCAGTCTCGCGGCGTCGTTCGTCGCGGGCTGCCGCACGGCGGACCTCTTCGGCGGCCCCGCGCTGACGTTCGGCGTGGTGAGCGATATCCACGTGACCTCCAGCGGCACGGAGGCGCGCTACGAGAAGGCGCTCCGTCTGTTCAAGAGCCGCGGCGCGGACGCCGTGATGGTGTGCGGAGACCTTGCCGACTGGGGCACGCTCAATTCTTTGCAGCTCGTGCGCGACGCCTGGCAGCGCGTGTTCGGCGGCACCGAGACCGTGCCGCTCCTCTGCACGGGCAACCACGACTTCGAGGGCTGGTGGTACGGCGACATGACGATGGACATGCACGCCTCCGGCCATTCCGAGGACGAGGCGATTGTGAAGGCCCCCGGCGGCGTGAAGGCCGTATGGGAGAAGATTTTCGGCGAGGCGTACGAGCCGGTGCGCCTGCGCCGCGTGAAGGGGTACGACTTCGTGTCGGCGGAATACGCGGAAGACGAAAAGGGCAAGAAGCGGCCCGACGTGGCGGGCTTCCTCGTGGCCTACGGCAAGCGCCTGCACGACTCCGGCAAGCCGTTTTTCTACTTCCAGCACCTGCCGATCAAGGGCACGACCGGCGACAGCCGCGGCTGGGCGGACGGCGGCAGCGTGTCCCCCGTGCTGAAGATGTTCCCGAACGCCGTCGCCTTCACGGGCCACACTCACTGTCCGTTCGTGGACGAGCGCCAGATCTGGCAGGGCGAGTTCACGGTGATCGGCACGCCGTCGCTCTCCTATCCCAGCCTTCCCGGACACGAGAACGGCTCGGCGAAGCGCGACGGCACGGCCGCGAACGCGATGCCGATGATCCCCGTGCGCCGCGACCTCGAGGGCACGCAGGGCTTCTTCGTGCTGCCGCCCGGACAGGTGGAGGCGATGCTCGCCGACGCCGGGTTCGACGCGCCGACGCGCTTCTTCCAGGCCGGGCTGATCCACGGCT
>JAFRNO010000760.1 GCA_017430155.1 Kiritimatiellia bacterium
GAGGCCGCGAGCGGTGCGACGCTGCGCGTCGTCGACGCGACGAAGCCGCTGGTAGTTTCGGGGGCGGTGGACCTGACGGGCGTCACGATCGACGTGACGGGCGCGGGGACGCCGACGGCTAGCAACGCGCTTCGGATTCTTTCGGCGGCAGCGATCGTCGGCCAGCCGACGGTCGTCGGCGCGCAGGGCATGGTGCAGGTCGTGACCGGGTCGGACGGCACGGCGACGCTTGAGATCGCAAAACCCCGGAAAGGCGTGATCATCATGATCGGCGGCGGTGCGGCCGGCGGCGGAAACGCGTTCGACTTCACGGCGGCAAGCGGCGCGGCGTGCCGCCTCACGTTCGAGGGCTCGGGTATGTGGCGCATCCGCACGTCGGCGGACGGCACGTTCCCGGATGTCGGCGCGGCTCAGGCGCTCGCGGCGTGGATGGGGGAACCTGCGCCTTCCGTGTCCCAGACACTGACGGCGACCGAGACGTCCGAAGGCTGGACGCTCGATGCGGCGGACGGCACGCGGGCCGTGGTCGCCGCCAACGGCTCGTCCGTCAAGTTCCTCTCATCCACAGGACGCGAGGTGGTGCGCGTGACGCACCTTGCGCCGTCGGCGAACGGCAGCGTGCTGGCGGGCAGCCTCGCGGAGGCAGAGGCGGTGTACGGACTCGGCGAGCGGCTCGACCGCCTGAACAAGCGCGGACAGCGCGTCTCGCTCTTCTCGAGCGACGGGTACGATGACTCCACGACCACCTATATGGCCGTCCCGCTCTTTTCAACGACGCGCGGCGGCGGCGTGTTCGTGAACGCGTACGAGCCGATCGTCGCGGACATGGGCGCGACGAGCGCCAGCGAATGGGCGATGGAGATCGACAAGGCGAGCATCGACGCCTACGTGATCGCGACGGACCGGATGCGCGACGTGCCGGCGCGCTACATGGAGCTCACGGGCCGGCCGGCCGCGCACGATGCCTGGCACTTCGGCTCCGTCATCTGCCGCCAGCGCCCCGACTTCTCCCAGATGGAGGGTCCGTTCGCCCAGACGCTCAACGGATACCTGACGCTCGGCCAGGGGCTCAAGACGATCGTCGACGCCTACGACGTCCTGGGCGCGTTGCCGTCCGCCGTCATTGCCTTCGGGCGCGACGTGGACGTCTATTCCGCCAGTGCGCGCGACACGTTCGCCGAGGCACAGACGTATCTCGCGGGCAAGGGCGTGAAGTACATGGTCTACATGGCGGCGGGCAGCGTCATCTCTAAGAGCGCGACAGGCTTCAAGGGCGAATACCTGGCGAACGCGCAGGTTTCAGACGCCGCCGGGAATGTCCTTGCGGCGCACGCGAAGGACATCCCCGACGTGACCCTGAACGCGGGCAACCCGGACGTGAGCGGCGTCGGCACGCGCCAGGTGCTGGACATCACGAACCCCGACGCCTGGAACTGGTACATGGAAAGCGTGTGGCAGCCGCTGCTTGACAACGGCGTGCGCGGCGCGATGGTGGACTTCTGCGAGATGATGCCGGACGACGGCGTCCTCTACGGCAACGTGCGCGTGACGTACAACTGGAAGAATCCTTCCGTGTTCGAGGGCGCGGCCGTGCACCACGCCTACCCGACCTTCTTCACGGCGAAGCTCCAGCGCGACCTCGACGCGCGGCTGGCGGCGATGGACGGCAGCAGGTTCCTCATCCATGCGCGCGGCGGCGGCATCGGCGCGCAGCGCGCCACCTTCCTCTGGGCGGGCGACCAGAAGCGCGCGTTCGCGAAGCTGGACGACCAGTTGCTCGCGATGCTCAACTCCGGCGTGTCGGGCGTGCCGTTCATGACGTACGACATGGCGGGCTACCAGTACACAGCCGCGCGGCAGACGGTCGTGGCCGTCCAGAATGACGCCACCGGCACGGTGGACTCGACGCGCACCACGCCGGGCCAGGGCGAATCCGCCGTCTACCGGCGCATGAGCGGCGACACGTCCGCAGCCGTCGAGCAGACAATCTTCTCCCGCGCGGCGGCGTTTACGGCGTACAGTCCCTGCATGAGGCAGAACGGCTACGTGCGACAGGCGTTTGAGTACGATGCCGCCACCGCGAACATCTACGCGACGTACGCGGGCGTCCACGCTTCGCTGACGAACGCAATCGCCGCGGCCGCGCGCGCGGCGGTCCAGACGGGCGTGCCCGTCGTGCGTCCGCTCGCGTTCGACTACCAGGACGACGCGAACACGTGGGACATCGAGGACGAGTATCTCTTCTGCGACAACTATCTCGTCGCGCCCGTCCTCACGGACGCGACTTCGCGCGAGGTCTACTTGCCGGAAGGCACGTGGCGGGAGCTCGCCACCGGCACGGTCCGCACAGCCCCGGCATCCGGCCTGCGCCTGACGCTTTCCGTCCCCGTGGATTCCATCCCCGTGTTTGTTAGGGAATAACGAAGTAGTGTGGTCCTTTTTCACTGCGCGCCGCGCAACGTGACGTTCGCGATTCCCAAATGAGGGCATAAAAACGGCAAATGTCATTTTTATGCCTTAAATCAGCTTGAAGTTCCGACGGGATTATGCGGTAATGCCTGCAACGAGGAAAAAGGAGTCACGGACGCCATTTCAAGAATGTTGAAACAAGATTGTTGAAATGAGGGGGGCTGTGTGGTATAATCGTCCGCATGAAACTTGCAAACCCATTTCTGACGGCGGGATATGCTGGTCCTGAATACTTCTGCGACAGGAAGCGGGAGGCGGACGAGCTGGTCCGGCACCGTGACAAC
>JAFRNO010000082.1 GCA_017430155.1 Kiritimatiellia bacterium
CCCGACGTGAAGGCGCTCGTCGTCATCCACCCGAAGAACCTCTCGGAGAAGACGCTCTTCGCCATCGACCAGTTCGTGATCAAGGGCGGCCGCCTCATCGCGTGCGTCGACCCGTTCAGCTTCAAGGACTTCGAGGCGAGCAGCCAGCAGCAGCAGAACCCGATGATGCAGATGGGCGGCCAGGGCGGCCCCTCCACCCTCGGCAAGCTCTTCGAGAAGTGGGGCATCTCGTTCGACACCACGAAGTGCGTCGCCGACGACCAGGCCGCCGTGCAGATGAAAGGTCGCAACGGCACCGTCGTGACCGACGCCACCGTGCTCGAGCTCGGCAAGGCCAACATCGCCAAGGACGTCCTCACGGCAGGCGCGTCCCAGCTCATCATCCCCTTTGCGGGCGCGCTGGGCTTCACCCCCACCGAGGGACTTGAGTTCACGCCCATTCTCACCACCTCCACGAACGGCGCCTGCCTCGTGGACGCGTCCATGCTCCAGATGGGAACCGAAGCCATCCGCGACCAGATCAAGCCAGACGGCGTGCGCCGCACGCTCGCCGGCCGCCTCTCCGGAACCTTCAAGACCGCGTTTCCGAAGGGGCCTGACTGGAAAGAGGGCTCCACCAACGCCGTCCCGGCCGTCGTCGAATCCGGCAAGGGCTTTGTGTTCCTGTTCGCCGACGCCGACTTCCTCTCGGACCAGGCGTGCGTGGAGATGGTCAACACGCTCTTCGGCCAGCAGGCCGTGCTGCGCGGCGACAACATCGCCCTCTTCTCCAACATCATCGAGCAGTTCGCCGGACGCGAGGAGCTGATCGGCCTGCGCTCGCGCGGACCGTCCGACCGCCCGTTCGAGGTCGTGCGCAACCTCCGCGCCGAGGCCGAGAAGAAGTTCCGCGCCAAGGCCGAGGAACTCCAGGCGAAGCTCAACGAGACGAGCAAGAAGCTCAACGAACTCCTACAGGGCAAGCGTGGCACCGACCGCCAGCTCGTCTCGCAGGAGCTCGAGAGCGCCATCGGCGAAGCCCGCCGCGAAAAGGCGAAGACCCAGAAGGAGCTCAAGAACGTCCGCAAGGAGCTGAACGCCGACATCGAGAACCTCGGCTTCCGCCTGAAGGTCGCCAACATCTGCCTCATGCCGCTGCTGGTAATCCTCTTCGGCATCTTCCGCGCCGTCTTCCGCCGCATGCGGTAGCCGCGTCGCGCAGATGACTCAAAAATCTCAAAGGAAATCGACATGAAAAAACTTCTCTTTCTGATGGTTGTCGCCGGAATCCTTATCGGCGTCGTCTACTGGCTCAAGAACGAGCAGGCCCCAAAGGCCCCCAACCTCGTCGGCCGCAAGATACTCGCCCCCTTCAACGTCGCGGACGTCGCTCGCGTCGAAATCGGCGGCGCGAAGTCACTCGCGCTCGCCGCCGGGGAGAAGGGATGGACCGTGGACGCCCTCCACGGCTATCCCGCCGACGCCGCGAAAATCCGCGACGCACTCCTGAAGCTGAAGGACCTCAAGGCCGGCCAGCCCGCCTCCGGCATCTCGAACGCCGCGCCCACCACCGTCGTCCTCAAGGACGCCGGCGGAAAGGAGCTCGCGAAGCTCACGATGGGCGAGCAGCACCGCAGCGCGCCGCGCGGCGAGATGGCCCAGTTCGGCGGCGGCGGTTACCCCGACGGACGCTATGTGGCGCTCGACGGTTCGACCGTGGTCGTGAACGACGCCCTCAACGAGTTCGACGGCGATCCCAAGAAGTGGGTCAACACGAAGATCGGCGAAATCACCGCGAGCGACGTCACCTCCGTCACCTACGCGAAAGGCAAGGAAACGGTCAAGCTCACGCGCGCGAACGGCACTTGGTCCCTCGAAGGCCTCGGCCCGAAGGAGGAGCTTGACTCGTCCAAGACGTATTCGCTCGACTCCGCCCTGTCCTACTTGAACTTCTCCGACGTCGTCGACCCGAAGAAGCCCGAGACCGAACTTGGCTTCGCCACGGGCGCGGTCTACACGGCTACGCTGAAGAACGGCATCACCTACACCGCCAAAGTCGGCAACAAGATCGGCTCCGACAGCGCATTCAAGGTGTCCGCCGCCTTCAAACCCGTCGGCACGAACGCCACAGAGAACGCAGCCTGCGAGAAGACGGTCAAGGACTTCAACGACAATGTCGGCAAATGGACGTACACGATTTCGTCCTACTCCGCCGAGTCAATGTCCAAAACCCGCAAGGACCTCGTGAAGGCCAAGGAAGAGCCGAAGAAGGAAGAGGCGAAGCCCGCCGAAACCAAGAAGTCTGAACCGAAAAAGGCTGAAACGAAGCCTGTTGAAAAGAAGGCCGAGTCTAAACCTGCCGCGAAACCGGCCCCTGCGCCTGCCACGAAACCAGCCCCCGTGCCTGCCGCGAAAAAATAATCCCCCAGCGGGAGTGGCCGCGCTTGTCGCGGCCACGCATGGAGAGCCGCCATCTTGGCGGCTCTTCGTGTTTATATGAGGTCATACGAGGCGCTTGCGCAAGCGCATCCGTTGTACTATACTATGCCCATGGCAACTTTAGCGAATCCAGCAAATCCCACAAGCGCCACGAAACGCATGTCGATAGCCGTCCTCATCGACGCGGACAACGTCAGCCCCACATTGGCCGGCGCGATATTCCGCAAGGCCTGTTCAATCGGCGAACCGATCGCCCGACGCGCGTACGGCATGGTCAAGTGTTTCTCGTCCACCGGCGGCTGGGTGCAGGCCCAGCGGGAATTCGGCATCGTCGCACGTCCCCAGACCAGCAATGTCGCGCATAAGAACGTTTCCGACATCGCGCTTGTGATTGACGCGATGGAGTTCCTCTACAAAAGCCCGTGCGAGGGCATCTTCATCGTCTCAAGCGACAGCGACTTCACGGCGTTGGCCACCAAGATACGCGAAGGCGGAAAGCTGGTTTATGGAATGGGCAACGAGAAGACGCCCCAGAGCTTCAGGACGGCCTGTTCAAGGTTCTTTGAACTCCCGCACGCCCAAAAGCCCGCCGCACCCAAAAGCCAGAACGCGCTTCACGTCGCCTGCCCGCGATGCGGCGCAAAATTGATGGCGTCCAAGACGAAGTCCAACCACCCCTGCAGGATCTGCCCGTCGTGCGGAGGCGTGACGTGCAAGGTTTCCGTCCTCGACAAGGTTTTCGCCGCAGACGGACTGAGGAAACTTCTTGAGACCGCAAAGCAACACCAGCAACGCGGCTGCATTTGTCCGGACTGCGGCGCTTCCATGAGCCTGCTGAAAGTGACGTCCGGCAAAAACCAGGTCGAAATCGACGTCTGCGGGAAATGCAGTGCGGTCTGGTACGACAAAAACGAATTTGAAACGCTCGTTCCGAACGACGGGCTCATCCTTCCGAAGATCACCTCCGGCAAGGCCTATCGCCGCGAGATGGTGCTGACGTTGACCGCCGATCTGAGGAGCGGACGCATAAAGGCCGTAGACGTCGGAATGCTTCAAATGATCCTGCGGGTGTCATACCACGTGCCGAAGCCGGAAGTCACGCCAATCATCAGCACGCTGATCTGCCAGAAGGTCATACACACCGACAAGAAAACCGGCCACGTCACCGTCCTCCCCGCCGGCAGCTAGAGATCGAGCCGGGCGATGAGGCCAGTCAACGGCCGGTGATGCGGATGGAGGAAATCTCGAAGCCGTGTTCCTTGTCGAGCGTCTTCGGGCAGAGCCACTTGCCGTAGCAGATGCCGACGGTCTGGAGAAGCCGCGCGTCGGGCGCGTCGCCCGGCTCAAGCGGCGGCAGGTTGCCCCAGTGCTTGAAGTAGCGCAGCTCGGCGAGCGGCACGCGGATGTCGCGCCACTCGGTTTCAAGAGGCATCTGGGTGCCCCACACCTTCCCGTTCGCGTGGATGAGCGTGATCTCCACGGCAGTCGTGTCGGGACGCGTGGCGCGGGCGCGCACGACCAGCTCCTTGCCCGGCCCCGCCTTCGGGAACTTCCGCGCAAATGTCTTGCGCGAGACGCCCAGACGCCAGCTGCGGCAGTCCGGCTTGCCGGCGAACTCGTTCGGCTTCGCCTCAAGGACGCAGGGCTTTCCGCCCGGCAGGAACTCCCAGTCGTCCGCCGTGGCGCAGTCCTGGTCGACCTCGAAATCGAGCGCGCCGGGCTGGTCGGCGTCGGCCGGAAAATTCGAGTAGATCATGTTCCGCCATTCGACCGTGCCGATGCCCGTGTACGCGCGGATCTTCGGGTTGCTCTTGTTGAAGCGGCAGGCGTTCACGAGCAGGCGTCCGCAGCGGTGGTCGATGATGGTGATGTCGTCGAGCTTGAAGCCGTAGTTGTTGAAGTAGCGGCAGCCGTCGAGGTGCGTGTCCCAGCCATTGACGAGGAAACCGGTCTTGCCCGTGTCGGCATAGCAGTCGCGGAGGATCGTGTCGCCCGCGCCGTCGATCCAGAAGTTGACCGAGTTCTTCAGCATCTCCCGCTCGCCGCCCGGCTCCGTGGCCGGCAGGGGGCCGCCCCACACGTGACAGCGCGTGAGGCGGTTCGAGCCGCCGCGTCCCATGCGGAAGCCGATCGTGTAGTCCACCACCACGCAGTCCGTGTAGTGGCTGTCGCCGCCGGTGGACCACACGGCCGCGTTCCCGGCGAGGCCGGGGATCACGCACTTGAAGTAGAGGTTGAACGCGATGAGCTCGTAGCCGCCCGCCTCGCCGTTCACCCGGAGGCCGCAGACCTTGCCGTTCATGAAGGAGATGTCGCGCAGCGAGTAGTGGCGGAACCCGTCGAGGGCCATGCACGAGGCGAGTCCGTTGCCGTCGATGCGCCCGCCGGTCACGAAGAAGTTGTAGTCGTGCAGGCGGTCGTCGCCCTTCGGGAGCCCGCGGAATCCGATCGCGTTGTTGACCTTGAGCACGTAGGGCATCTCGCAGACGGCCCGCAGGATGGCGCTCTTGTGCATGTCGAGCGAACAGAGGTTCGTCACGACGAGGGGCGACGAGACCTTGTACAGGCCCCTTGGCACGTAGAGGACGCCCGAGGGCGTCGCGTTGATCGCGCGCTGGATGCGCGCCGTGTCGTCCGCCTCGCCCGGCTGCGCGGGGAACTGGTCCAGCGAGTTGTCCCAGCCCGCCGCGGCCGCCGCAAGCGGCAGCGCGCACAATACGCCGATCTTCATGAAATGGGTCATGATGCATTTCTCCTTCTTGCTTTCTAAACTGACTGCGCGTAGTTTAACAAAACGGCCGCCGCCTGACAACCTGCGCAACCTTCCGCGCCGTCACAAAACGGAGCAGGGTTCTTGCGGCGCGCGCGCGGGAATGGTATAATACACGGCCATGCACGAACAGAAAAGCCAATCGAGCAATCCTCCGGCGAGCGCCATCGGTCCCGTCTTGATGTATTTTTTGCTTGGATGTGTGCTCGTGGCCCTGTTCTGCTGGCGCGTAGCAGCCACGTCGCGTCCCCAGAAAGCCCCCTCCGAGACGCGACAGACAGAATCGTGAACAAAAGAAGAGAAAAAGAATGGACATGCATCCCTACAGAACGCACACATGCAACGAGCTCCGCAAGGAAGACGCCGGCAAGACCGTCCGGCTTTCCGGCTGGATGTTCCGCCTCCGCGACCA
>JAFRNO010000761.1 GCA_017430155.1 Kiritimatiellia bacterium
AGAAACTCGGCGCCTCCCAGCGCCACGGCGTGGTGTTTCCGCTCGCGGACGCGCTGGCGGGGCTCATGGCCGCCACGAGTTTCTGGCAGGACATCCGCTTCCTCGCGCTCAACGGCGCTGAGCATCCCGTGGTGGGGCCGGAGCTCGCGGGCTACCTCAACACGTTCAACGACCTGCTCGGCACGGTCGTGGCGGACGTGGCGGGCGAGGCCGCGAAAGTCTGTGCGGGCGTGGTCTACGGCTTCGACGCCGCGACGGCGGAGGACAAGGCGGCGTTCGCTGCGCTGCGCTCGGCGGTGGACGAATCCCTAGCCGGCACGCGCCTTGCGAAGGACCGCGCCGCGAAGTGCCTCACCACGGTCATGATCCCGGAGGCGCTCGACTATCCGATGTGATTTTTGGGAAAGGGTGTCAGTTCCGCAAGAACTACGCTCCTTTCCACATGTACAACGCAACAGGAGGTAAAACAATGAACACGAACAAACTCGTTTTCGCACTGGCGCTTGTCTGCGCCTGCGTCGGCGCCACAATGGCGCGTCCCGGCCCTGGTCGTGGCCCTGGTCCCGGCCGCGGTCCCGCTCCCATGATGCATCATGGTCCGCACCGCGGTCCCGGCTTCCACCATGGCGGTTTCCACCATGGTGGTTTCCACCATGGTCCGCCGCCCCCGAGCCTCCATGGCTGGCACCGCGGTCCGCGTCCGCACGCGTTCTACCGCAGCTGCTGGTACGGCGGCATCTGGTATGACGCCTACGGCTACCCCTACTCCTCGACGACGGTTGTGGTGCCGGCGGCGCCGGCGGTGGTTCCGGTGACGACGACCACGGTGGTGCCTGCGACAACCACCACGGTTGTTCCGGCGACGACGGTGGTGCCCGCGACGACTACGACGGTTGTGCCGGGTACGACGACGGTGGTTCCCGCGGCTCCCGCGACGACCGTGGTCTACTGATCGGCCGCGTCGAGCCGATTCGCGCCCAGGACGGTTCATGCCGTCCTGGGTTGATGTGTTTCCAAACAAAAGAAAGAAAAGAGAAGAGAGAAGATGAGACCAGTCGTATTGATCATCCGCGACGGATGGGGCGTGAACGAGTACCACGAGGGCAATTCCGTGGTGGCGGCGAAGACGCCGGTGATCGACCAGATCCGCGCGCGCTATCCCCACTGCCTGCTGAACTGCTGCGGCGAGGCCGTGGGCCTGCCTGACGGCTACCAGGGCAGCTCCGAGGTGGGGCATCTCAACATGGGCGCCGGGCGCATCGTGGTGCAGGAGCTCAAGCGCATCGACGACGGTCTCTCCTCTGGCGAGCTCTTCAAGAGCCCGAAGTGGACGAACCTGATGGAGAACTGGAAGAAGAACGCGAGCCAGCTGCATTTCTTCGGCCTCCTGCAGGACGAGGGCGTCCACGCCCACCAGGAACACCTCTTCAAGCTCATGAAACGCGCGCGCCAGGAGAACCCCGCGGGGAAGATCGTGGTGCATCCGTTCCTCGACGGACGCGACACGCCGCCGCGTTCCACGCTTGAGTACGTCGCCCGCCTGAAGCAGGAGATGGCGGCGGTGGGCAACTGCACGATCGGCACCGTCATGGGCCGCTACTACGGCATGGACCGCGTGAAGAACTGGACGCTCACCGACCTCGCCTACAACTGCATCGTCTCGTGCGAGGGGCGGAAGGTCGCGAGCGCCGAGGAGGCCGTGAAGGAATCCTACGCGAACGACAAGACCCCTGACGGCACGCCGATGACGGACGAATACATTCCCTGCTGCGTGGTGGACGGCTACGAGGGCGTGAAGGACGGCGACTGCATCATGCACACGAACTACCGCCAGGACCGCGCGATCCAGCTCACGCAGGCGTTCACCTGCGCCGACTACGCGGGCAACCGCCACGCGCAGCCGAAGGTCACGTTCCTCGGCTTCACGCGCTACTGGGACGAGTTCGAGGACTACCTGCTCGGCGCGATGGGCGCGGGCGGCGGCATGGACAACCTCCTCGGCGAGGTCGTGTCGCGTGCCGGCATCAAGCAGCTGCGCCTCGCCGAGACGCAGAAGTTCCGCCACGTGACGAGTTTCTTCAACGGCAAGTCCACCACGCCCTCCGAGGGCGAGGACCAGGTGGAGGTGAAGAGCCGCTTCGATCCCGCCACGTTCGCGAGCCATCCTGAGATGGACGCCTACAACGTGACGGACGAGCTCCTGAAGCGCCTCGAGAACAACCCCTACGGGTTCATCGTGGTCAACTACGCGAACTGCGACATGGTGGGCCACACGGGCGACCCGAAGGCCGCCTCGAAGGCCGTCGAGGTGGTGGACGAGTGCATCGGCAAGATCCTGCCGCGCCTGATGGAACTCGACGCCCACGTGCTCATTTTCGCCGACCACGGCAACGCCGAGCAGATGGTCGACTACAAGACCGGCATGGTGAAGACCTCGCACACGCTCAACCTCGTGGACTGCTTCTACGTGGCGAAGGACGCGGCGGGCGTGCGCCTCACGCCGCTCGCGAAGCTCAGCGCCGTGGCGCCCACCGCGCTCCAGTTGCTGGGCCTGCCGGTACCGCCCGAAATGACCACCCCCTCGCTCCTCGCGGGCAAGGAGCCGTGGTCGAAGACCGCGCTCAACATCTGACGGAGGGATGCCGGGGCGGTGGCTAGCGACGTGGCTGGCGCTGGCGCTCCTCGCGCCGGCGCCGCTTCTCGCGGCACCGCTCGTGGTGAAGGACGACTACCGCTCGCCCCGCAACAAGGAGCGCGATCTCCGCAAGGCCACCACGCTCATCGTGCTGCACACCACCGAGGCGCACGCGAAAAGCTCGCTCAACAAGCTAAGCGAGCGAGGGGAGGCGCATTACTGCGTGGTCGAGAACGGGACGGTCTACCGCATCGTCGACCGCGACCGCGAGGCGTTCCACGCGGGGCGGTCGATGTGGAACGGCAAGGAGGACTGCGACGAGTTCTCCATCGGCATCGAGGTGGTGGGCCACCACGACCAGGCCGTGACCCTCCAGCAGCTCGACGCGCTGAA
>JAFRNO010000762.1 GCA_017430155.1 Kiritimatiellia bacterium
CAACTCTTCCTTAGTCATTTGGAAACGAAAGTTTTCCGGGAACCTCTTGATGTTGCGCTTTACAGCCTGATTGAAACTACGGGTTTCAACCTGATACAAGTCAGCAAGGTCGCGGTCAATTCCGCGCTCATCGAGTTCTATTGGGACCTCGGCAGGGACATCAGCGCGAAGTACCCAGGGAAGAAGCGCAACGTAACTTTCTTTGATACATTAAGCCGCGATCTTCAACATGCGATTCCTGATGCTGACGGCCTGTCTTCAGCAAATATCCGATATGCTTATAGATTCTTCTCTCTCTACAGTTATCTTCCACAAGTTGCGGAAGATAACGACAATCAAGGTTATCTACAGAAAATTGCTGAAAACTTCGCTCGTTCTAACAACTCGGCGGCTTCAATTGTGCAACAGATCAGAAAGCAATTGGTTTGTGTCCCGTGGGGGCATCATCGCGTCATAATCGACAAGTGCAAGAGTGACAGAGAAAAAGCGCTCTTCTACGTCCGGCGGACAATCCAGAACGGGTGGAGTCGGAACGTCCTCTTGAACTGGCTTTCGACTGACCTCTACGAGCGCGAGGGGCTGGGGCAGACGAATTTCGTACACACCATGCCTTCGGACGACTGCGACCTTGCGCGGCAGCTCGTGAAGGATCCGCAGGTGTTTGAGGTGTTCGGCTTGAAAGAAGGACACAACGAGAAGGAACTTAAGGCCGCCATCGTCGCGAACATCGAACAGACGCTTCTTTCACTCGGCAGACTCGTTTCGTTTGTAGGCAAGGAATATCCCGTGGAGATTGGCGGTGAAACCAAGAACATCGACTTGCTCTTCTACATCATTCCGCTTCACCGCTATCTGGTGATGGAGGTCAAGACAACGAAGTACGAACCCACCGATCTCGGACAGCTGAGCGGTTACATGGTCATGGCAGAGCAGGTTCTCAACACGCAGGGCGACAATCCGCCGGTTGGCATTCTGGTCTGCAAGGAGCACAATCGCGTCCTTGCCAAATACCACCTCGAAAAGCTCGGGTTACCCCTGGGCATTACCGATTACGAACTGAAGAGAATCCTTCCAACGCAAGCCCAGCTTGCCAAATGCTATGCCGATGCGGAGCAACAGTTGCGAATCAGCGAAAAGAAATAAAGGCGGCTCGCGGGGACGCTCGCCCTCCCGCAATGGGCAAGATGCCCCAGTGGGGCACGACCGCAACGGGCAAGATGCCCGTTGGGCGAAGGCGGTCGCAGCAAGCTGCGACCCTCCCGGTTAGGTGCGCTTGAGCTGGGGGAAGAGGACAACGTCGCGGATGGAGTCCGTGCCGGTGAGGAACATCACGAGACGGTCCACGCCGAAGCCGAGGCCGCCCGTGGGGGGCATGCCGCACTCAAGCGCCGAGATGAAGTCCTCGTCGATCTTCTCCGTGTCCTCGCCCGCCTGGTTCTCCAGCGCCTTGCGCTGCTCGAGCGGGTCGTTCTGCTCGGTGTAGCCGGGGCAGAGCTCGCGTCCGGCGACGACGAACTCGAACACGTCCACGAGCGACGGGTCGTCGGGGCACGCCTTGGCGAGCGGGACGAATTCGTGCGGGATGCGCGTCACGAACGTGGGCTGCATGAGGTTGCGCTCGATGAGCTTGTCGTACACCTCGTGCGTGAGCATCAGCTCGGTGGTCACGCCGTCCAGTTCCAGGTTGGTGTCGGTCTCCGCGCCCTTCGCCTTGGCCTTCGCCAGCTG
This sequence comes from Kiritimatiellia bacterium, assembly GCA_017430155.1. GTDB lineage: Bacteria > Verrucomicrobiota > Kiritimatiellia > RFP12 > UBA1067 > RUG572. The sequence goes on from JAFRNO010000762.1 coordinate 1,729, forward strand.
CGTGGCGAAGTCGAGGTCGAACCAGTCGTCGCCCATCAGCTCCTTCACGAGGTCCTTGTACGCCACGCGGCGGTAGGGCGGCGTGAAGTCGATGATCTCCTGCGTCTCGCCGTAGGGGACCTTGCGCGTGCCGATCACCTTGTCGCAGAGGTGCGGGAGGAGGCCCTCCATGATGTTCTCCATCGAGGTGCGGTCGCCGTACGCCTCGTAGATCTCGCAGACGGTGAACTCGGGGTTGTGCGTGCGGTCGATGCCCTCGTTGCGGAAGTCCTTGCCGAGCTCGAACACCTTGTTCATGCCGCCCACGAGGAGACGCTTCAGGTAGAGCTCGGGGGCGATGCGCATCACGCAGTCCTTGTCGAGCGCGTTGAAGTGCGAGAAGAACGGCTTGGCGGCCGCGCCGCCGGCCTGGTCCTGGAGGATGGGCGTCTCCACCTCCACGAAGCCCTTGTCCCAGAGGTACTTGCGTATCTCCATGATGATGCGGGAGCGCATGAAGAACCGTTCGCGGCTCTCGTCGTTCGTCATCAGGTCCACGTAGCGGCGGCGGTAGCACTCCTCCTGGTCGGTGAGGCCGTGGAACTTCTCGGGCGGCTGCTCCAGCGCCTTCGCGAGAAGGTCCCACTCCTTCACCACCACGGACTTCTCGCCCTTCTGCGTGGTGAAGAGCACGCCCTTCACGCCGATGATGTCGCCGAGGTTGAGCTGCTTGAAGCCCGCGAAGAAACGCTCGTCCAGCTCGTCGCGCTTGAAGATGAGCTGGAAATGGTCCGTGCCGTCGTTGAGCGTGCAGAAGTTCATCTTGCCCATGCGGCGGATCATCAGCAGGCGCCCGGCGGCGACCACCTCCTTGCCCTCCTCGAACTCCGCGCGGATGACCTTGAGGTCCGTGTGCGGAAAAGCGTGGCCGTAGGGTGTAAAGCCCATCTCCGCGAGCGCCCTCAGCGATGCCAGCCGGTTCTCGCGGTATTCGTTCGTCTCCTGTGCCATGGTCTTAAGCCTCTTCGAACTCGCTCTTGCCCACGCCGCAGACAGGGCATGTCCAGTCGTCCGGCAGGTCCTCGAACGCGACGCCGTTGTTGTCCGCGGGGTCGTACACGTGACCGCAGACCTTGCATACATACTTCTTCATGGATTTCTCCTTCGGTTCGTCCGGGGACAGGCCCCCGGACGGCGCATATTATACGGGATTCCGCGCCGCAGTTCAACTGTCTTGTGGCTGCGGGGCGGGCGGGGGAATCATTTCACCTGGGTCCACTTGCTGTCGGTCGAGTCGATCCACGCGCCGCCGAGCGACGCGAGCAGGTCGCGTTCGGCCTGCACGGGCGTGCGCCCGTACTCGCTCTTCTCGTACACCTCGACGAGCTTCGGATGGCGTCCGGGATAGGCCCGCTCCACCGAGTCGGAAAACGCGTTCGCGTAGTCGGCCACGAGGTGAAGCGCCGTCTTGCGGATGAACGCGCGGCGCCCCTCGACGTCGGAGGCGGGCGGCACATCGTCCAGCGACGCCCCGTGCTCGGGCACCAGCCACTCGAACATCTGGCTCTCGTGGCAGGCGAACGTGTCGACGATCACGTCCTCGTGCCGCGACACGTCGATCACGAAGTCGGGACGGAACGGCGTCGGCTGCGTGAAGCGGTCGCCCATGAAGAACACGGTCGGGATCACGTCCGGAACCGGCACGTCGGGACACCACAGCGGCACGCCCACGAGGTACGTCGCGTCCTGCACGAGCGTCGCCGCCGCCCGGTGGTCGCAGTGGTAGTCGTTCGGACGGTGCGTGACGATGATGTGCGGGCCGAACTCGCGGATCACGCGCGTCACCCAGCGCCGGAGCGCGAGCGAGGGCTCCGCCTCGCAATCCGGCGTGTCGCCCACGACGTAGTCCTCGATGCCGAGCGTCTTGATGACCTTCCGCGACTCGCCGTAGCGGCGCGTGGCCAGCTCCGGCGAATCCATGAACTGGTGTCCCTTGTCGCCGTTGCAGACGGCGACGAAGCGCACGCGGTGCCCCGCCTCGACCAGCGTCCGCGCGAACCCGCTGCAGCGCACGTCGGGATCGTCCGGATGCGCCCCGATGAACATGACCCTGAGCGGCGGCGCGAAGTGCCGGTCGACGAATCCCGGCACGCGCGGGTCCTCTCCTCTGAATTTCGACTTCATCGCTCACTTCCGGCCCGGCAGGCCCTTGATGTTCTTCACCACGCCGCGGATGCCCACGGGCACGTGGAACTCCTCCTGGGCCTCGAGGTTCTCGAACGTGACGTCCTCGACAATGTGCTCGGGATCCACGGAATGGAGCCAGATCCCATACGCGCCAAGCGGCCGGGTCTTGGGGAAGTGGATGTCCCGGAACGTGATGTTGCGCGCGTGGCCGCCCTGCGTGATGGGCTTGCGCCCGAACCGGCAGATGGTCGTGCGGAGCGTCAGGAAGAGGTCCTGCACCTGCGGGGCGTCGAACGCGAAGTTCTCGAACACCATGTCCTCGAACATCGCGTCGTTGGACGGCTGGATGGAGATCGTGTTCTCCGTCCAGTAGTTGTCGATCGACTTGTCGTTGTGGATGGCCTGGTGGAGGACGTCGATGTTGCGGTAGCGGTGGTTGCGGAACGGGTAGTCGCGCCCCAGGCACTCGTAGCCGACGCGGATGATGTTCGCGACGTCCGTCCAGAGGGCGCAGTTCTCCACCGTGAGGTCCTCGCACCAGTACTTCGGCGCGATGCAGTCGTCCTGGGACCGGATGAACGAGTTGCGGATGGCGACGTGCCGCGAACGGCAGATGTCGATGCCGTCGTCGTTGAGCGTGCGGCCGTTGAGGAGCTTGATGTTGTCCACGAGCACGTTCTCGGCTTCGTTGAAGACCAGCATCCACGTCCAGGAGCTCATCAGCGTGACGTCCTTCACGACGATGTCCCTGCCCTGCGCCGCGACCATCCAGCCGACCGGGCCCTTGCCCCATTGCCACGGCAGCCCGGAGAGGATGCCGCGGCCGCGGATCGTCATGTTGGTTCCGCTGGCCTTCACCCAGCCCTCCACGTACGCGCCGGGCGCCAGGTAAAGCGTCTGGCCGGAACCCAGCGTGATCGCCTTGTCGCGCCGGTGGCGTCCGGGGCCGAAGTAGACCACGTTCGGGTCGTCCTTCTTCGGCGCGTCCCTTTCCGGGACGTTGGCCGCGATCACGAGCGCGCCGTGGCGTCCCGACGGCTCGACCGCGACGTTGAACGGCGGCTTCGCGCGGAAGCCGACCGCATGCTCGCCCTTGACCTTCGGCGCGATGCCCCGCCGCGTGGGGAGGATGCGCGTGCGCCGCATGTTGGCCGCGCCGACGACCTCGACGTCCACCTCCTCGTCCGCGTCGAAGAACGCCGCGTAGTACGGGTGCGCGTCGTTGTCCTTGAGGCAGTGCGTCGGCTTGGGGATCTCGATTACGTCCACGGGCCGTCCGTTCACCTTCACCGTGAACGCGCCGTTTGTTGCCGCCGTCCCCGGTGCCGCCGGCCACGTCACCACCTCGCCGTACGCGACGGCGCCGGCCAGCAGGCCCGCGCACGCAATCCGAATCGCCTGGTTCATGTCCGGTCCCCTTAGATCTTCGCGCACTCGTTGCAGAGCGGATGGAGGGCGGGCTCGTCCTCCTCGATGTCCGCGAAGCGCGACACTGGCTCGACGAAATAATTGTCGGTGTGGTCGTCGTTGACCTTCGAGACCTCCCCGACCACGCAGTCCCCCGTGCCCTGCTCGGGGCCGAAGATGTGGGAGATGTACGGCGAGAGCGTGATCGAGTTGCCCTTCTTCACGATGATCTTCTCGCCGGGCTTGAAGACGCGCTCGATGCCGTCCATCCAGACATGGACGTCCGTGTCGAGAAGCGCGCCCGTCTGCGGGTCCGCGTTCCACAGCAGGACGTAGATGTCGCCGCCCGCGCGGTTGATGATGTCCTCGGACTTGAAGACGTGGTAGTGGTTCGGCAGGCGCTGGCCTTCCTTCATCACGATGTACTTCTCGCAATACGGCACGCCCACCTTGGGATCGCTCAGGAGACCGTTCCGCACCGTGTAGAGGACGGCGCCGAGCTTCGCGAAGTCGCCGCTGCCGAAGTCCGTGATGTCCCAGCCGAGCTCGACCTTCCGCACCGTGTCGAGCTGGTCGCGCTTGGCCTTCCAGTCCTCCAGCGACCAGTAGGCCATGTCGGGCAGGCGGATGTTGCTCGCGGCCAGGAGGTTCTCGGCCCA
>JAFRNO010000763.1 GCA_017430155.1 Kiritimatiellia bacterium
CATCTCCGTGACGCCGGCGAGGTGTCCGTCGGGTGTCACCTGGCAGATGCCGCGCGCGACGGAGCCGTGGTCGGAGAGCGTGAGGTCGAGCTTGTAGCCGACCATTGCGAAGCGGAGGGGGCGCGCGGCGGCGTCGACGCCGCTCAGGAAGGTTGCGAGGCGCGCGAAGGCGTCGCGGCCGTAGAAGTCGTCCGCATTGATCGCGGCGAAGGGCTCGTGCACCGCGTGGCGGGCGGCGCGGATCGCGTGCGCGGTGCCCCACGGCTTCGTGCGGCCTTCGGGGACGGCGTAGGGGGCAGGGAGGTCGTGGATGTCCTGGAAGGCGTAGTCGACTGGCAGGAGGCCCTCGTACTTCGCGCCGATCTGGCGGCGGAAGACCTCCTCGATGTCCTTGCGGATGATGAACACGACCTTGCCGAAGCCGGCGCGGTGCGCGTCGAACACGGAGTAGTCGAGGATGGCCTCGCCCGAAGGACCCACAGGGTCTACTTGCTTGAGGCCGCCGTAGCGGGAGCCCATGCCTGCTGCAAGAACGACAAGTGTCGGTTTCATGTTCTCAATGGTCCTTTCGCGCATCCAGTATAGCAAAAAGCCCCCGCGCTGCGGAGGTCTTGCAATGGTTGCCTCATAAGGACTCGAACCTTAACAAGCAGATTCAGAATCTGCGGTGCTACCATTACACCATGAGGCAACGGGGTGAAAATCGGCACATAGTATAGCAGAATCCCCCTGCGCGCGCAAGGGGGAATTTTGCTCTCGCGCGGACGCATGCGATGGATCGCATGCGGGCCGTTCCCTCTTGTAACCCGGCCGCGTCCGTGGTAAAATCATGGCGCCGTTCGGAGAAAAGTCTGTAACCTGCTCCGCCGCGGCGCGTTGACGGTACGTCTGAACGCAAGACAGAAACGGAGAAAGATCATGACTGAACTCGAAACGGCTCTCAAGGAACTCGGCTCGAAGACCGGGCAGGACATCGCGCTCGACGAGAACGGATCCTGCACGCTTGAACTCGCCGACGGACGGATGCTCCTTCTCCAGGAACGCGCCGACCTGAACGAGCTTGACTTCGTCGCCACCCTCGGCACCGTCCCCGACGAGGCCCGCGCGGTCGTCTTCACCGAACTTCTGGCCGCGAATTTCTACTGGAAGGAGACGTTCGGCGCCACGCTCTCCTGGAACTCCGACCTCGAGGAGGTCGTCCTCATCTATCCGCTTCCCCTCGCTTCCGTCTCGTCCGAATCCATAGAAACGATCTTCACGCGTTTCCTCGAACTCCAGGCCGTTTGGTCCGAACGCCTCGCCGGCCTTGTCGCCGACGCGCCGGATGACGAAGACGGCGAATACGACGATGACGGCTCCGACGGCGACGACGGCGACGGCGAAAAAGACGGCAGCCTGATCATCAACCCCTAACGCCGACGGCACTGGAGGTCCCCATGCCCATTTCCATTAACCAGTTCAAGTCCTGGGCCGCAGCAAATCAGGACACGGCGGTTGCGATCAACGGCAGAACGCAGACGCTCGAGGATGCCTCGAACCAAGTCGGCCTCTTGGACCGGATGTTCCGGCGCGGCGCCGTCAAGAACGTGCGCGGCGCCGTGATGGCGGACTTCACCCGCGCGCTCAGCGTCAGGTACGGCGTCTCCATCGCGCGGCAGGCACTCTCCGAAGCAGGCCTTTCCGAGACGTCGGAGCTCACGGGACGCACCATCTCCGCCGTCATCGCCAGCGCAAAGAACATCCGCGCGGGCGTGCTCGCACCGACCGCGACCCAAGACCTCCGCCTCGGCGGCGCGGTCCTCACGCCGGCGCAGATCAGAGTCTACGGACAGGCCGAGCGGACATGCCTGAGGCATTTCCGCAACCAGCGCGCCGTCGTCGTCGACATGCTCGGGGAGACGCCGCTCGAGATGGCCGACTACCGCGATTTCGCAGACCGCGCGGCCGACGCCATCGCGAATCTCCGCACGCTCGCCAGAAACGTTCCGGCCGGCATCCCGGCGGCGGATTTCACGGCCGAAGTCAACGCCCTCATCACGGCGCTCACCGACAAGGTCGCCCAGGACGGCGCCCTCCTGGCCGACAAGCCGCTAGGCGACGACGGCGTCCGCGACTTCAAGCACGTCTGGACCCAGGCCACGCTGAAGGCCCTGAACGCCCTCCGCTCCAACGCGAAGCAGCAGGTGACCAAAGACGCGATCGCCGCCGCCATCACCAAGATCGGCAACGACATCCCCTCTTTCGAGGAGTCAATCCCGCTCACCACGGGCTTTGGCCCGTTTACCAAGAAAATCGAGGGGAAGGACTTCACGAAGGAGCACGGGCTTGTCGTCCGCCGCCTCGTCAGAGGAGAACTGGCGCGGCTGAGCTCCGAGCGGCTGGAGTTCCGCTCAAAGGACTTCTCGGCAATGCTCTCCCTCGGTTACCGGCGCACGCTCAACGAACAGCCCTGGTCGGTGATCGACAAGAAATTCGCGGCGACCGTGGGCGACCGTCCCGTCGAGCTGGAAAGCGTTATCGTGCCGTCGGAGAAGCTGGGGGCCGCACCGGGATCGTCTCGCGGTCCCATCGGCGACCTCTACCCCCCCGGGATCAGCGGCTACATGTGCCATACGGCAGACACCGACCACGCCGTGAACCTCTCCGTCTCCGGATTGACGGTCAAGGGGCCCTCTGGCAACCCGGAACTCGCGTTCCGCGGCGTCCGCCACGGCGTGCACTGCGCATGGGAGGTCCGTAACGCGACCGACCGCGCCGACGCGAACAGGCAGCGCGCCCGGGAGGCGGTGATCGCCGCCTTCATCGCGCAGCACGCCACCGCCTCGAATCCCCCGGGTCTGCACGACCTCGCGAATCTGCCGTCCGCGAACTTTCCCTCCTCCGGACCGGACCGCACGCCCGTCTTCACCATCGACATGGTCTCCGTCTCGCTGCTCACGCCCGACACGGCGCGCCACGCCTTCAAGAGCGGCTCGTCCTCGGACGAGCGCAGGATGCTCATCGAACAGACCGCCGCGTGGAACGACGTGGCGCGCGACGGCGTCACCTTCACGTTCCAGGGGCAGACGATACATGTCATGCCGCGGATCCGCACCTTCAACTTCGGCGTCAACGCGGGCGCCGTGAAGTACAGCGCCATCGCGTCGAACGCGGCGGGCGGCTGGAACCTTTCGGACAGGATGAACGAGCAGGCGCTCGTGGATCTCCAGCGGGACGTCGCGGCGTTTCTCCAGAATCCGGCGAAGCCGCAGGCCGCGAAGGACGCGGTCCGGACGCTCCTCGCGCAATGCGAGCAGGTCCTGGGCGTCCACGGCGAGCGGCGCGACGCCAACGACGCCTACAAGGTGGCCGCCCGCATCGCGGTGCTCGCGCACCTCATCGGCGGCGTGCCCTGCTGGAACTGCAAGAGCGGCAAGGACCGTACGGGCCAGATGGACGTGGAGTGCAAGTTCCTCGCCACGCTCATCGCCCGCGGCGAGCCCATCCCCGCCCCCGGCGCGACGCTCACGGGTGACCAGATGGGGCTCTTCCGGTCGATCGCGTTCAAAGGCGGCAACTTCGAGGTCCAGAAGGCGAACACGGGCTTTGCCGGCTTCAAGACCGGCGGGGTCAGCTCGATCGTCGCGCGCCTCGGAGGCAAGATATTCCGCAGGTTCCACGCCGGCGGCTCGTCCTATGTGGGGGTCTGACCGCGGGCCGTCGCGCGCGCGCAATTTCCAGTTCACGGCGGGGCCAAGTTTTGGTAAAATAATGGCCCTTGATGCTAGAGGTCAAAAACATATCCTTTTCCTGGGGACGCGCGCCGCTGCTGGACGACGTCTCCTTCACCGTCGCGCCGGGCGAGACGGTGGCGCTCGTGGGCGCGAACGGGGCGGGCAAGACGACGCTCCTGCGCATCCTCGCCGGCGTGTGCCTTCCGTCGTCCGGCACCGTGGTGGCGGACGCGGCGGACATGCTCCGCGCGCCGATGCGGTACCGCCGCCTCCTGGGCTACCTGCCCGAGTCGGCGCCCGTGGAGCCCGGCATGACGGTGAAGGGCTACCTGAAGTACCGCGCGAACCTCAAGGGCGAGATGCAGAAGAAGATCCGCCACCGCGTGCTGGAGGCGATGGAGCTGTGCGGGCTTGAAGCGCGCGCGGATGCGCGCGTGGACAACCTGTCGCAGGGGCTGCGCAAGCGCGTGGCGCTGGCGGAGGCGATTCTCCTGCGCCCGCGCTTCTTGTTCCTGGACGACCTGCTCGCGGGCCTGGACGCTGAGACGCGCCTCTCGGTGGGGCGCATCCTCCGGTCCGTCTCGTCGTTTGCGGCCACGGTCGTCTCCGGGCATGAGCTGGACGAGCTCGAGGGCTTTGCGACGAAGTTCCTGGCGCTGAAGGGCGGGCGCCTCCTGAATGCGAAGACGGCGGCCGGCGTGCGGGCGCTGCTGACGGCCGCGCCGGCGCGGAAGGAAGAAGGGGAGGCCGAGGGATGAGAACGGTGCGCGTGGTCATGTTGCGCACGTTCGGCGCATTGCTGGGGTCGCTGTCGACGGCGGTCGCTGTGGCCGTGTTCCTCGGCATGTCGGGCGGTCTCTTCGCGAAGGCTCTGCTGGGTGGCGACGGCGGGCTTACGCCGGTGGCGGTGCTGTGGGCGCTGTCGGCGGCGCCGGCGCTGCCGGTCCTGACGGCCGTGCTGACGATGCGCCTGTTGGCCGACGAGCGGACGTCGGGGCGGCTGGAGCTCGTGCTGTCGGCTCCCGTGCGCCCGAGGGAAATCGTGCTGGGCAAGTTCCTCGGCGCATGGCTGCACGCGGCGCTGGCGCTGACGCTGTACCTCGCCGTGCCGCTGCTGTTGCTGCCGCCGTGCGCGCCGGCCCTTTCCGCGCATCTCGCCTGGGACGTGTTCCTGCCCGCCTACGGGGCGCTGCTCATGCAGGCCGCCCTCTGGTGCGCATGCGGCCTGTTCGCAAGCGCCTGCTTCCGCCCCGCCGCCGTCGCGGCGATCGTCTCGATCGTCCTCACGGTCGTTTTGCCGTTCGCGGCGTACCAGGCGGCCTTCACCTGGGTGCACGCGTTTCGCGTGCGCTTCTCCGAGGCGCCGTTCACGGGGCATCTCGTGGACCTCTCGACGGGCCTCGTGCAGATGTCGACGCTCTTCTTCTACTGCGCGCTCACGGCGTGCACGCTGTTCGCGGCCTCGAAGGCGCTGGCGCTCCTGCAGCTGGGGGGGCGCGGCTGGCGGGGCCTGAGGTTGTCCACGGCGTGCGCGGTCCTGCTCGGCTTCGTGTTTGCCGGCTGCGCGTATCTCTTCGTGGACCGGTTCGGCCTTTCGCTGGAGCTGCCGATGCGCGGCGGGTTCGCGGCGTCCGACCGCACGCGGCAGATCCTGGCCGAGACGAGCGGCGAGCCCGTCCGCGTGACCAGCTTCCTCTCCCAGCGCGCGCCGACCTACCAGGCCGTCCGGCGGCTCCTGCGAGGCCTCGAGACGACGGCGCATGGCGTGGCGGGCGTGCAGCTGGACGTCGTGGGCGTGGACCCGCGCTGGGACCTCGGCGCGGCGGAGCGCCTCGTAAAGGCCGGCGTGCCGGAGGGGACGCTCGTGTTCCGCCAGGGACGCCGCCAGGTGACGGTGCCGGTGGACGACCTTTTCGCCGGGGCGACGAACGGCACGCTGGCCGTGACGACGGAAGGTCTCTTCGAGGCCGAGAGTGCCTGCGCCACGGCCGTCCAGCGCCTGTCCGTCGTGGGCCGGCGCGGGACGCTGTACTGGACGACGGGGCACGGCGAGTCCTCGGCGACCTCGTACGACGCCGTCTACGGCATGAGCGACATGGCGCGCGAGTTCCGCCAGAACGGCTACCGCATCAGGAAGATCGACCTCGCCCAGACGGCGACGGTGCCGGACGACTGCGCCGTGCTCGTGATCGCCGGCGCGCGCGAGCCGTTCTCGCGCACGGAGACGCAGCGCGTGGACGGCTATCTGCGCAGCGGCGGGCGCCTGCTCGTGCTGGCGGCCTCCTCGCCCAACGCGGGCGTGGGCTCGCTGATGGCGGACTGGGGCGTCCGGCAGCTGCCGTGCACCGCCGTGTCGCCGTCGCGCACGTTCACCGGCGCGGACGTGCTGGTGACGGACCTCGGCGACCACGCGGTGACGCGTCCGCTCGCCGACTGCACGCTCCTCTTCGAGGGGGCCGCCGTGCTGCAGCCGACCGAGGCGGTGGACACGAACGCGGTCGACGCCGCGCTGGCGACGGCCGTGGACCGCACGGGATTCACGGCGCTGGCGCGCACGGACGCCGAGAGCTGGGGCGAGACGGAGCCGGCGGTGCGCCCCTGGGCCTTCGACCCCACCGCCGAGCCGCGGGGCCCGCTCGTCCTCGCGGCGGCGCTTGAGCGCGGCGGCGGCGTGGCGAAGGACCTGGCGTTCCGCCCCACGCGCATCGTGGTGGTCGGCGACGCGACGTTCGCCCTCAACGGGGCGCTGAAGCGCCGGGCGAACGCGAACCGCGACTTCCTCCTCAACGCCGTCGCGTGGCTCGCGGGCCTTGACGCGTTCACGGAGTCCCGCACGCCGGGCAACGTGGTCGCGACGGGCATGGACCGCGCGCGGTGGATCCGGTTCGGCCTGCTGGCCGCGGGGGGACCCGCCGCGTGCGTGCTGCTGCTGGGACTTCTCGTCGTGTTCCGCAGAAGGAGGCATGCATGAGCAACCGGCGCCCCATCCTCTTCTTCGTCGTCGGCATCGCCCTGGTCGGCGGGCTGCTCATGTGGCTGGAAATGCGCGCGCGGCAGG
>JAFRNO010000764.1 GCA_017430155.1 Kiritimatiellia bacterium
CGCGGGGTTCGCGAGGAACGCAGCGCGGTATCCTTCCACGAGCGAGGCCGCCTCGTTGCGGACGGCCTCGTCCGCGTCGTCCAGGTGCGCCGCCACCCAGTCCCGTCGCGCCGCGAACGCATTCACCGCCGCGCGGTGCCGCGCCGCGTCGTAGGCGGGGTTCTTCGAGAGGTCGTCCAGCGCGCGCACGGCCGCCGCCGCGTTGAACCGCGCGCACTCGGCGCGCAGCTGCCGGGCGCGGAACACGTGCTCCGGCACGGGAGGCGGCGAGCGCACCTCCACCGGATTTCCCGCCGTGTCCTTCAGCGCGAACGGCTTGCCGCGCGGAAACTCGATGGCGCCGACGTCGAACACGCCGCCCGCATTCGGCGAGAAGGAAAGCGGATGATCGTCCGGCAGGTCCGAGACGAACGCGACCGTCGCGTCGGCAAGCCCGTCGCGCGTGCCCACCACCCACAGGCGTTTCGCGTTGTCCGGTTCGTATCCAATGTCGGTCAGCGACCCGGAGTGTCCCTTCCAGCGCTCGAGGGTGACCCGGCCGGAAAACCGGCCGGAGAATACGTGCGGCCCGCCCTTGAGCGTCAGGCGGAAGTTCGCGCTGTTCGTGACGAGTCCCTCGCCCACGATCGCGGCAATCAGGTCGCTTTTGCCGTTGGCGTCGAACGTGCCGCCCGCCTTCACGTCGATCACGGTGTCGTTCACCAGCAGGTTGGCGGTCAGGAGGTTGGCCGTCGCGCCCGCGCGGACCGTCACGCGTCCGCCGGGATTGATGTGGTCGCCCCCCCTCCTCTCGTTGAAGTTGAACGCGCCCTGCCGCACGTCGATGCCGTTGAGCGGACGCGCCCGCCCCACCAGGTTCGTCACCTCGAACGTGCCGAGGCCCGTCTTCGCGAGCGCCGCGCCGCGCGCGACGGCCGCGTCCAGGCGGCAGCCCGCCGTGAGCGCGGCATTCTCCGCCACGTCGACCACGCCCGTGCCGGACGAGGCATTGAGGTTGAGGTATCCCGAACCGACAATCGCGTGCCTTCCGCCCGCGGCGCGGATCGCGCCCACGGTATAAGTGCGGTCTCCCACGGAAATGGTCACGTCGGAAGCCGATTCGATGCGCGCCGTCGCGTCCGCGCCATTCGGCACAACACCGCCGCTCCAGTTCTTGGCGTCGCCCCAGTCCCCCGACGCCCCGCCGACCCACAAGGAGTCGGATGCCGCCGACGCGCCGACAAGACACGCGGCGACGACAAGCGCGATCCCGCGCAGCCCGTTCTCATTTCTTTCCGTTTTCATGTTTCGTCTTTCCGCTTTCATGTTTCTTATTTGTCATTCGCAGCGCAAACCGTTTTCTCAATGGGCCCTGCCACGGTATCGCAGACGACAATCTCATGGATCGGCACACATGGAACGACGAGCGATAGTTTTCCGTCCGCCCATTTCCATTCCACTTCGCGATGGCCCGGCTCGATGCGAACGGACTTCGGGCGCGCGGGAAGGCGGACGCTCACGGGAACCTGCCACACGGGGTCAATCGAGTGCACAAGCAACGCCTTCCGATGATTGCCAGACGTATTGACGAGATGAATCGCCAGCTCGCCATTGGTCGTCCGCATCAAGGAAATATCCACAGTCACGTCCCGTTCGAGGCGTACCACCGGCTCGGGATCGAGTTCGTCGAACGCCGCCGCCACAAGACGCAGAATCTTGTCCGACGGATTTACGTAGCTTTTGGACACCGGTATGTCGGTGGTGAATACGGCCCCCTTGCCGACGAGATGGAGGTTGCCCTTGCGCGGCGCGCCCGCCAGCATCTTGCCGAAGAGCGCGACCGACGGCCCGGAGACGAAAAGCTTTCCGCCGTTACGGACGTACGCTTCAAGCCGCTCCGGAATCCCGTCGTCAAGCACGTCCCAGTCGCAGACGGCGATCACGGGGTAGTCTTCAAGCCGGATCTTCGGATCGTTTCTGAGAACCGTCACGCACCTGTGGGCGTCCATGAGCGCGACTACGATTCCGATCGTGAAGTTCGCGCCTTTGAACGGATTCGCTGCTCCGCTGGCGTCGCCGACGGCGTATGTGCCGGCGGCGGACAGGTACACGCCGATCTGCGGCACGACGCGGGCTTTGAAGCAGAACGGCTTGCGCGCCATGCAGAAATTCCGGACATCGGCGAACAACTTGATTTTGTCGATGTCGATGCTTCCGTCACGCTTTGGTGGATCGCCGGCACCGGCCTGCGAGAACACGGCCTGATAAGCGCCGCCCTGGGCGATGATGCAGGCCGCTTCGCGCATGAGCTGGATGGCGGGCTTGCGCGAGGCCGGCGGATCGAGCTTGCGTAGCCGCCACTCGTAGAAGCTCCACGACATCAAGTCCCACGGCTTGTCAAGCGGCGCGAACACGCGCGACATGTAGCGCGAGACGTCGACGCAGCTCCTGCCGCAGATGTCGAGCGAAAGGAAATCCACCTCGTCGATCGGCGCCTCGGGCATGCGCGCGCCAAAGGCCCCGTTCGAGCAGATCTGGAAGCCGGGCTTCGCCTTCTTCAGCTCGGATGCGTACTTTTTCAAATGCCTGCGGAACAGTTCGCGGTTGAACGCGCGCCATTCGTGCCAGTTGGGATCGCCGGGCTTGCGCGGCGCGGTCTCGATTCCGGTCTCTGCCTTGAACTGCGCCAGGACGGCGGGCGAATAGTCGTTCACCATGGCCCAGTCGTCGCCGTCAATCCAAACGCCGTCGACGTCGTATTTGCAAGCAAGCTCCTTCAGCTGCGGGATGAGCAGCTGATCGTCGTAAGGACCGAGGAGGGCCATTACTTCTTTTACGGATTTGCCGTCGGCTCCTATCGGCGCCCATTCCGGATGGAGTTCGTATGCGCGGCGGTCCCAAATGGACGAATAGTGGGCGTACAGGGCGACGCCCGCCTTGGCCGTCTCCTCACGCCACACCTTGAGCGGATCGCGCGCGAACTTCCCGGCATGATTGCCGACGGCCGTCGGGTAGCTTGATACGCCCGGATGACCCTTCGTATCGATCTCCACGTAGTCGGGCTTGATGATGTCAAGGATCTCGCGAACCGTCTCCGGCGTCGTGTTGCCGCCGAGTTCGGGGTCGTCCATCTCGGCGTGGAAGTCAAAATGGACTCCGAAATAGGACTCGGCCCGCGAGAGGATGCGGTCATGCACCCGCACGGTTCGATTTGCCATGGCTCCCCCCGCAAAGGCGAATCCAACGACAGCAACCGTGACCGAGAACAGCAGATTCTGGCAGAGTGCTTTCCCTGTTGCCATGGACTTCTCCTTGTCTCTGGTTTAGACGGCTCTCCTATCGGAAGATGATCATCGTCGCCGGACTGAGGCGATTGTCCTGCCCGGTGACGATGAGCGTGCCGTTGCGCACGACGCCGTTCCCCGACGCGTTCCGCACCGTAACCGTACGCCCGCCGAGGTCGAGAATCGTGCCTGGAGCGAGGTGTAGGTCGATGCCCGGATCGATCGTCGCGTCGGCTGCCAGCGTCGTGGTGCCGCGCACGTCGAGCAGGATGTTCCCGGCGAGCGTGCCCGTGAATCCGTCGAGGCTGCCCAAGGTGAGCGTCGCCTGCGCAAGGCTGCTGTTCGTCACCGCGCCCGCGCCCGCGATGGACGCCACCGTCTGCACGCGGCCCGCGAGGTCGAGCGCCGCGCCGTCGGCCACCGTCACGTCCGTCGTCACCGGAAGCACGTTCGTCGCTACGCCGACCGGCTCGACCGCGATGCCCCACTTCGCGCCCAAGTACGCCTCCACCGCCTGACGCTCGGCGTCCTCCAAGTGTCGGTCGTACACCAGCACCTCGGCAATGTCGCCGTAATAACTACGATACTGCGCCGTCGTTCCCCAGTAATCGCCCACGACGATTCGCGCAGTGCCGTCGTGCGTCCGCGTCAGCGCGAACGTGCTTATCTGCGGCGTATCCCAGTTGAAGCTGGTCGTGAGCCGGCCGTTGCAGTAGATGTTGGCGGAATCGGTCCAGTCGTTCTTGATCCACGTGCCGGCCGCCATCACGCGGATACCGCAGTCGACCCCCACGTCGCCTATGATGCCCGCGTAGTTCCAGCCGCTCTTCCCGACAGTCTTGTTCGGATGCGGCGTGTCTTGCGGCGGGAACTTGTTGACGATGAACACCGTCCGTGCCGCCACGCCCTTGTCCGACACCATCCGGTGCAGGAGTCCGCCGAAGAAGAGCGAGTCCCTGCCGTTGATCGCGCCTTCGTTCAGGACGGGCGACGTGGCCGTGGCGCTGTTCGTGAACGTGATGCCGCGCCCGTCGGCGTCCGCCCACGCCACCACGTGGTCGCCGTTCATCGTCCGCGATCCGGCGTCGTCCGCGTCGAGCCGCAGGGAAATCGCCTCGGGGCAGGGCAGCGCGTCGGGCGGCCGCGGCCCGAGCGCGAGCGTACCGCCGAGGACGCGCGTCTCGCCGCCGTACGTGTTCGCGGCGGTCAGCGTGAGCGTGTCGCCGCCCTCCTTCACGAGGTCATACCCCGCCGTCGTCACGCCGACCGTGGCGCGACGCGTGCCGACGAAGCCCTCCGTCGAAGCCAGCGTCACCGGCGCCGTACCAGCGAACTCGATCATGCCCTCGCCCGTAATCGCGTTCGCGACCGTCAGCGGCGACGCGTTCGCGAAGCGCAGCGTGCCGTCCGCCGCCACCTTCACGGGACCCGTTCCGAG
>JAFRNO010000765.1 GCA_017430155.1 Kiritimatiellia bacterium
CCTCGATTTCTGTCCTGCGCTCGGCATCTCGATCCCCGTGGGCAAGGACAGCTGCTCCATGCACACCACCTGGACCGACTCGAAGGGCGTTTCCCATCGCCAGGTGGCGCCGCTCTCGCTCGTCGTCTCCAGTTTCTCGCCCGTCGAGAACGTGCAGCGCACGCTCACGCCCGATTTGAAGCCGGGTGCGTCTCAGCTCGTTTATGTCGATCTCGCTCAGGCGAAGTACCGTCTCGGCGGCAGCTGCCTCGCGCAGGTGTACAACCAGCTCGGCAACGAAAACGCGGATGCGGACGCGAAAACCCTGAAGGCGTTCTTCAACGCGATGCAGAAGATCGTGAAGGGCGGACTCGCGCTCGCCTACCACGACCGCTCCGACGGCGGCCTCGCCGTGACGCTTGCCGAAATGGCCATCACCGGCGGCCGCGGCGTCGACGTGACCCTGCCCGACGGCGATGCGCTCGCCGTCCTCTTCTCCGAGGAACCGGGCGCGGTGCTGCAGGTGGCGGACGACAAGCTGAAAGAAGTGCTGGCAATTTTCCGCCGCGCGCGTCTCGGCGACTGCGTGCACGTGATCGGCGCTCCCACGGCGGATCGCTCCTTCACCATCTCTGTCGGGTGCCGTCGCGTTCTCGCGACGGACATCACCTCCATCCGCCGCGCGTGGAGCGAGACGACCTACCGCATGCAGGCACTCCGCGACAACCCCGCCTCTGCGAAGGAGGAATACGACAACGGCCTCGACGAGACCGACCCCGGCCTCTCCTTCAAGCTTACCTACGATCCCAACGAAATGGTAGGGCGCGCTCGCCGAGCGCGCCGCAACGAGAAACCCCGCATGGCCATCCTGCGCGAGCAGGGCGTGAACGGCCATATCGAAATGGCGGCGGCGTTCGCGCTCGCGGGTTTCGAGAGCGTGGACGTGCACATGACCGACCTCCTTGCGGGACGCGTTGACCTTGCGGACTTCCAGGGCCTCGTCGCGTGCGGCGGCTTCAGCTACGGCGACGTGCTGGGCGCGGGCAGCGGCTGGGCGCGGTCGATCCTCTTCAACCGCAAGCTCAAGGCGATGTTCAAGAAGTTCTTCCACCGGAAGGACACCTTCTCGCTCGGCGTGTGCAACGGCTGCCAGATGCTCTCGCAGCTCAAGGACATCATCCCCGGCGCGGAGGCGTGGCCGGAGTTCAAGCGCAACATCTCCGAGCAGTTCGAGGCGCGCTACTGCACGCTTGAGGTGCTCGACTCGCCGTCGATCTTCTTCAAGGGCATGGCGGGCAGCCGCATCCCGATCGCCGTCGCGCACGGCGAAGGCCGCGCGGTGTTCCCGGAGGGCGTGAACGCCGAGAAGGCGAAGGCCGCGCTCCGCTACGTGGACGGACGCGGCCACCCGACGGAGCGCTATCCGTGGAACCCGAACGGCTCGGCGGGCGGCCTCACGTCGTTCACGACGCGTGACGGACGCGCGACGATCATGATGCCGCATCCGGAGCGCGGCTTCCGCGCCGCGCAGCTCAGCTACAACCCGGGCGTGTTCACAGGCGAGGCCGGTCCCTGGATGCGCATGTTCCGCAATGCCTACGCCTTCGCCATCTCCCAAGGATGAACTGAGGCGGCAGATGCGCGCGCGGCGGAGGGCGTTGTCGCCCGAAGCCCGCGCCCGCGCCTCGGAAATCGTCTGCGCGAAGCTCGCTGCCAATGGCACGATTGCGGTTCGGACCCATCCATACGACGACGGCGGCGCGATTGCGGTCTATCTCGCCTCGCCGGAGGAAATCGACCTGTCCGGCTTTATCCGCGAAATGTTGGCTCGGGATGTCACGGTCGTCTCCCCGCGATGGAACGGCGAAACATACGAGCTGGCAAAGCTGAAAGGACTCTCCGAGCGCCATCTTCGGCGCGGCCCGATGAACATCCTTGAGCCCGCAGAGGCTGAGCTCGTCGAACCGTCGGATGTTGCCGTGTGGATCGTTCCGGGCCTTGTTTTCACCCAGGACGGCAAGCGCATCGGCTATGGCGGCGGATGGTACGACCGCCTGCTCGCCGGTGCGAAGTCTTCGCTCAAGATCGGCGTCGCGCACGAGTTCCAGATCGTCGACGACCTGCCGCACGAGCCACACGACATTCAGTTGACTTGCGTTGTCACCGATTCTCTCGCCGACAGGCATATCGAGTTTGCCGAGACACCAGATGGCTTCCGTGCGTTAGTGACGGTCGACTCGCTCATGGCGCGCAGAGTTCTTTTCGTCGTTTCGCTTTTGGGACTTTGCACGTTCGCAGCCCTCCCGTTGTCTAGGTTTCTCTATGTGCCGGCGACGGTCTCGGACTCTTTCTTGCCGACTTGGGCGTGTACAACCATTCTGATTGCGATGGTTGTGTTCAGTCTTGCCTCCATTGTCGCGCTGATGCGATTCTGCGGGGGCCCCGATCGTGGCGAAATTGAAGTAAAGGGCGAGGAGGGTGTTTGCCGAAGAAGATTTGCAGGATTGTATTCTCTCCGCGACATCCGTTTTCACTGGACGCCTTGGACAAAGGCCGAATCAGACGGATTGTGTTTTTATTCGGCTCCCGGGGCGCGCATGGTGTCGGTCGTGACGGGTGCCGAAAGGAGCAACCTGTTCCACACATACGAATCTGCCGCCGTCGAACTGGCAATCCGCATGAATCTCTCGCATCGCATTGGTTCCGAACGAATGGCGGCCGCCCAGGATGCAGTGCTTGCCCATCTTCCGCGTGGAATGCGCATCGTACGAACCGATGATTCGGAAACGATGGAAGTTTCCGTACATTCACTGACGGGCATTGGCTCGGCATTGGGAATCTACGGGTTACTGGGCCTAGTCGGCACGCTCGTCGCCTTCTGGTTGGCGCGATGGACATCGGTCCTCCTCATAATCTTACCGGTCCTGTGGGGTGCACTGCTCCTGGCTGTTGCATACCATGCGCTGTGGACGCTCTTAGGCAAGCATCGTCTGAGAATCGCAGATGGCGTGTGCGATTACGAGGCGGAACTGGGTCCGCGCGTGAAGCGACGGCATTTTACGTTGACGGGAGACTCGTCAGTCTCCTGTTCTGCCGGTCATTCGTTGTGCATAGCTTCCGCAGAAGACGATTGGCATTACTGCTTCAACGATCTCCCTTCCCGCTGTTACCTGCCGCTCATGGCTTTCCTGCAGAGGCATATACGGCGTTCCGCACCGTAATCGCATGTTCAGTCCCCAGAATCCCCAGAATCTTCGTCATTTCCCCTCAGCGCGCGGGGATTATGGTATAATACACACGTTCCGCAAGGGGCGGAATGTGATTTCGCCCCCTGAGGAAGGACATCGCCGACCCTGAGGAGGACGACTCTGAGGAGAACGATTGATGAGTGAAGAGCAGAAGACAGAAACGACGTTCGAGCAGTCGCTCGCGCGGTTGGAGCGGATTGTCTCCGAGATGGAGGGTGGCGCCCTGCCCCTAGATGACATGATGAAGCGTTTCGAGGAGGGGCGCGCGCTCGTGGCCGAGTGCACGAAGCAGCTGGAAGGCATCCGCCAGCGCATCGAGAAGGTGACGTCCGCCGTTCCGCCCGCCGTGGAGCCCCTGAACATTTTATGACAAAAGACATCTACGTACAGGCCAAGGCCGACCACATCGCCTCGCTCGCTCGCGCGACCCCGCTTTCCGCGGTCGAGGAGCTCGTGTGGAACGCCCTTGACGCGGACGCACGGGAAGTGCGCGTGGACCTTGTGCAGAACGCGCTGGGCGGCATCGACGCCGTGCGCGTGTCGGACGACGGCACGGGCATCGACATCCTCCGCAGCGAGGAGACGTTCGGCTCGCTCGGCGGCAGCTGGAAACTGCAGGATGCGGGCACGACGGCCTCCCACCATCGCCGTCTCCACGGCCGGCACGGACGCGGCCGCTTCAAGGCGTTCGCCCTCGGCACGCACGTGGAGTGGCGCACCACGATGAAGGCCGGCGACGCGTTGCTCTCCTACACGCTGGCGGGCGACGCGAGCGATCCGGGCGTGTTCCATGTCGCGCCGGCGGCCACGCCGGGTCCCGCCACGGGGACGGAGGTGTTCGTGACGGGCGTGCGCGCGACGGTGGATTCGCTGACGCGGCCCGAGATGGTGGTGCAGACGCTGGCGGCGAAGTTCGCGCTCTACCTGAAGGCCTATCCCGGCGTCTCGGTGTATTTCTGCGGTTTGCCCGTCTCGCCCGTCATCGTCCAGAAGGGGACCACGGACTACACGGTGCGCCTGGAGTCGGGCCAGGAGGCCAAGCTCGAGGTGATCGAGTGGCGGAAGAAGTTTTCGGGCAAGGGGCGCATCGTGTTCTGCGGACGCGACGGCTTCACGCTTTACGAGCGCCCGTCGGGCGTCCGTTCGGGACAGCCGTTCAGCTACACGGCCTATCTCGTGGGCGCGCGTTTCGGCGAGCTGGCCGCGGAGAACGCGCTCGTGATGGACGAGCTCCATCCCGAGGTGCGCGCGTGGCTGGACGCGACGCGCGCGATCCTGAAGGAGCATTTCCACCGACGGGCGGAACAGGCCGCGCAGGAGCGTCTCCGCCGCTGGATCGATGAAAAGATCTACCCGTTCGCGCCGGATGACGCGAGCGCGGAGCGCGCCGCGTTCGACGCGGGCGTCGCCGAGATGCGCGCGCAGCTTGACGGCTTCGATTCCCTCTCGGTCGCCGAACGCGGCTATCTCTTCTCGCTTATCCGGAAGGCGGTGGGCTGACGCGATGTTCGCCGCTTGGGCCAGCGATCCGTGGAGCAGCACGTGGAACCTCCTCTCGGACGGCGTCGCGATCATCATCATCGCGGTGCTGCTGCTGCTCGGCGTCCTGCTCGGCTATGCGCTGCGCGGGCTGATCGGCCGCTGGCGCGCGGAGACCATCGAAAAGCAGATGCGCCTCCGCGAGGAGGAGAGCGAAAGCGAGATCAAGGCGAAGCTGAAGGAGGCGGACATCGCCGCGCGCGCCGCCGTCGTGCAGGCGAAGGAGGAGTTCGACGTGTCCGTGAAGAAGCGCCGCGCCGAGCTCCAGGCGGTCGAGGACCGCCTGTCGCAGCGCGAGAACATGCTGGACCGCCGCGCCGAGCAGCTGGACGAGAAGGTCGCCGCCGTGGAGGCGAGGCAGACCGCCGTGTCTGCCGCCGAGAAGAAGGTGGAGGAGAACGTCGCCGCGACGGACCGTCGGCTGCGCGAACTCGCGCGGATGACCCACGAGAAGGCGCGCCGCGAGATCCTCACGCGCGCAAACTCCGAACTCCGTGCGGATGCGGCCATCCTCTCCCGCCGCATCCAGGAGGCCGCGCGCGAGCAGGGCGAGACGATTGCCCAGCGGCTTGTGGCGGATGCCATCCAGAGGTGCGCCGTGGCGCATCTGAACGAGTTGGCGACGACGGCGGTGACGTTGCCGAACCCGGAGATGAAGGGCCGCATCGTCGGCCGCGACGGGCGCAACGTGCGCGCGTTCGAGGCGGAGACGGGCGTGACGCTGCTGCTGGACGACGCGCCTGACACGGTCGTGCTCTCGGCGTTCGATCCCCTCCGCCGCGAGATCGCCCGCCGCGCCCTGACGGCGCTGATCGCAGACGGGCGCATCCAGCCCGCGTCGATCGAGAGCTCCGTAGCGGCCGCGCGCGCGCAGATGGCCGCCGCGAACGAGGAGGCGGGGACGGCCGCGGCCGCGGAGGCGGGCGTGCCGGGGATCCCCGCCGACGTGCTGCGCCTCATGGGCGCGCTGGCCTTCCGCACGTCCTTTACGCAGAACGTCCTGCGCCATTCCGTGGAGGTGGCGCTTCTCATGGGCACGATGGCCGCGGAGATGGGCCTCGACGCCGCGCGGGCCCGCCGCATCGGCTTCCTCCACGACATAGGCAAGGCGATCACCGCCGAGAAGAAGGGCGCGCACGCCGTTCTGGGGGCCGAGTTCCTGAAGTCCCACGGCGAGGACGCCACCGTGTGCGCGGCTGTCGCCGCCCACCATTCGGATCCCGGCACGGACGGCGGCGTGTACGGCGTGCTCTGTTCGGCGGCGGACGCGATTTCGTCCGCACGGCCGGGCGCGCGGCAGGAGAGCCTCGGCGACTACGTGCAGCGCCTTGAGGCGATCGAGAAGCTGGCCCGCTCGCACAAGGGTGTGATGAACGTGTATGCGGTGCAGGCGGGACGCGACCTTCGTGTGCTGGTGGATCCCGACGCCGTCCTGGACACGGACATCCCGACCCTTGCCGCAGACATCTGCCGGGACATCTCCGCACATGTGAAGTTCCCGGGCCTCATCCGGGTGACCGTGATCCGAGAACGCCGGTGCGTGGAGTACGCGAAGTGAGTGTTGTTTCGTAAAACCAAAACCAGAAAGGTTAAAAATGATCAAGCAAATCGTGAGTGCAAGTATGGGCGTGGCCGTGTGGGCGGTCGTCGCCGCCGAGGGGGTGCGTCCAC
>JAFRNO010000766.1 GCA_017430155.1 Kiritimatiellia bacterium
GCATGGCACGTGCCGATGAACGGACACTGCCAATCGCCAGGACGTGCGGAATCGCCGCCGATCACGCTGTCGCACGTCGTATTGCGGCACAGAATCTCTCTATTGTCCGTGGTGGTGAGCGCGGCCAGCGCGCCGTCTTTCCAGATGCCGCGCTCGGTCGGCGCGGCCGTGAGCGCCAGCGTGGCCGAGTCGCCGTTGGGGAATGTGGTCGCCTGCGTCGTGTACTGGTTCAGCGTCTTGTCGGAGGCGAGTGCAAGGTAGAAATGCAGACGCAAGGAACTCGGGTAATTCTTGTCGCCAGCGGAACAATACTCGAAATTGACCCCATAACTGTTGTTGTACTGCCCGAATAACACGCCCCGGTCCGTGGTCGCCCGCTGGCCGGTAAACTCCATCGTGAACGTCTCCGAGCCGGTGGTCGCTGCAAGGCTCGGTCCAACCAAGATCGGCTTGGCCACGGCGGCCGACGTGTTCACCCAGCCGTTCGCCGCCCACGTGATGCCGCTCCCCACCGTGCCGTTGTTGCCGTGGCCCGTGAGGTCCACCCACGTGGTCACGTTCGCATCGTGCACACCCGCCCCCGCGTTCTCGATGCCGTCATAGCACGCCACCAGTCCCTTCTGGATGTACGAAAACGCATTCACGCCATCGGCCTGCACCGGGAGAACCACGCTTGCCGCGACCACCGCCAGCAAGCCTATCGTCACATGCCTCTTTCTCATGTGTCCTTCTCCTTTCAGATTCTGCCAACCTTGTCACCTGACCACCAGTATCGTTCCGGGCATCGGGCCGATGCAGAGCATGTTCGCGCCGCGCTTGAACACGCTCCAGCCCGCCGCCGCCGTCGCGCCCGTCGTCACGGGCTTGCCACTGATGCCGCCCGCTGCCGTGAAGAGCGTGTGGGTGGACAGCGGGATCGTCGGATCGTCCAGCTCCGCCGTCGCGTTCGCGCCGAACGCGAGCGCGCCCGAAAAAATGGCGTGCGTGCCGGCGGACACCTCCGCCGCGCGCGCCGTGTACTTGCCCGTAATGGTAATCGTGGCCGCATTCACCGTGCCGGTCGGCGCGCCCGTGAGGTTTGTAAAGGTGACAGGCACATCCGCGTACTTCGGAGCGATCTTCGTTCCCTTCTCGAATTCGCAGTCCTTCACGACCGTAAATATGTCGTCGTCGTCCGGCACAAGCCTCGCGCCGTTCCTGAAGATGAACTTGGGGACGATGTTGTCCTTCAGTTTGTAGGAACTTGTGTGATCGGAGTTGCCGCTTGACGACGCCGAGAGGATGACGTTGCTCACCACCACGGTGCCGCCTTCGTACCAGCCGATGGATCGACCGAACCTGTAGTTGGCCGTGCTGATGCCGTCGAGCGTCAGCGTGTGGCCGTGCGTATGGACGGTCCCCCAAAGGAACGTGCCGTTTTCGCCTTCTTTGGCCGAGTACATGGTGGCGTCGCCTTCGAGCACCCAGGTTACGGAGTCTGTCTTGTCCCATGTCACGGAACTCGAGAAGCGGACGGCCGGATTCTCCCGACTGTACCCCCTCCCCGAGATCGTGATTGTGCGACTCAGTGCATTCTTGGTGCTCCCGGCGAGCGTGAGACACGCGCCGTCACAGACGTGGACCGGCCCTTTCGGTTTTCCAAGATGCGCGTTAGCGCGCGCGACGTACTGCCCCTGTAGAATCTCCACGGCGGCAATATTGACGTTGGAAACGCCGACATTTTGCGGATCGAAGGTGCCCGTGCCGATCTTCCGAAGCGTCTTGCCGTTGTAGGCCGATGCCGTCAGGCCGAGACTGTTCGTCGCGTCGTTCCAAAACACCCAGCCGTTCGCCGTCACGTTCACCACAACGGCGTTTGTGTACGCCTCGCTCAAAGTCTCCGCCGTACCGCCGTCGAAGTACGCCTGGCCGTCCCAGATCGCCTCGTCCGCCTTCCACGTGGTGCCCTTCAGGTTGAATCCCGTCACGTTCACCGCCGCGAACGGGTAGTGTCCGCCCGCGTACGTGCCGGCCACGTTATCGACGACACAGTCGTCGATCACAAGACCCGCTGTGCCCGTGGCCACAACCGCCGGGCCCGCGCATTCCTTGAACACGATACCCCTCACCGTCATGTTCGACGCCGCGCCGAGCGCGATGCCGCTGTGGAGGACTGCGGCCTGCTCTGGGTTCCACACCGTCACGCCGCTTGCCGTTACGGACGACAGGTCACACGTGTCCGTGAACCAGTAGTCGCCCGCCGGGAAGTAGATCACGACATTGTCCGTCACTTCCGCCACGTGCGCGGCCACGGCCGCCGTGTTCGCGGCGGCGTTCTCCGCGCCCGGCTGCACGCCCCAGTCGCGCACCACGTCGATGATGCCGTCCTTGACCGTGAGCGTAATCGCATTCCCCGTGTTCGCCACCGTAAACACGGGCGCTGCCGCGCCGTCCGGCACCGGCGTGCCAGTGATGCCGACCGAAGACGTCGCCACCGTGTGCGTCGTACCGGGCGAGAGCGAGACCGCACCCCAGTTCGTGACGGAGAGCTTGCACCCGTCCGCGAACGTGAGCGTGTTCGCGGAGGTCAGCTTGTCGCCGTTCGCCATGTCCGTCCCGCGCACGCCGAACTCCTGCGAGATCGTCACGTCTGCCGCCGAGATGTCGACTGGTCCCGTCAGCTTCTTGATGCTCATCGTCGCCGTGTCCGGGCTGCCGTTGCCCTTGCCGATCTTCGCGCCGGCATCAAAGGCGAAGGCGTTCACATAATACCAAGGGGATGTGGTGGCATCCGAGTAGGCGGCCATGAGCGCACCATCCGTAAACGAAATGAGCGGGATGTTGGGAGAGATACTGGTCGTCGTGAGGTGTCGCGCGAACTGCCCGTTGCGTACGATGATGGGTCCCGACGTGCGTATGGCCCAGTACCAGCGCGGCCGAAACACGGAACTGGATGTCTTACCAAGAATCGTCAACGTATGACCGTTCATGTTGAGCGTTGGTCCGCCAGAGGACGTATTCCCGGAAAAAACAGCATTCATCGTCCCGTAGGTATAGATTGTCGCGTCGCCCGTCATGTAGAAGTTTCCGCCAGTCGCGATTGTGGGGTTCGTCTGACTGCCGCCGATGCAGATCGCGCCCAGGTTGTCGCCCTCGCCCGTGCCGTTCCCTTCAAAATAGACTGTCCAAGAATCGTCAAACTGATGAGTGGTCTTGCCATCGACATTCACGGTCGCACCCGCCTTGATGATGAGCGTAGCCCCTCCCTTGTGACAGGATTTCTTGTCGCTTCCGCCCACGTAGTAGACGCCTTCCTCGATCAGAAGGTTAATCTTCGTGTCCTTGTAGGTCGTGACGGCATTGAGCGTCCCCGGCCCTGGCTTGCGGAGCCAGTCGCCCGCCGCGAACGTGAAGTTGCTCGCGGCCACGACCTGGTCGACCGTCAGCGTCTGGCCCTCGGACACGTAGAACGTGTTCGTCGTCACGCCGCTCGCGGGGAGCGCCGCGCCCACCGCGACCGCCGCCAGGCATGCAATCGCCAATCTTTTGAACGACATGCTCTTTCTCGACATGGTTGATATCCTCCTTGAAATTGCTGTCGGTATTCTACCATTTCTGTGCCGTTCCGTTAACCACTAATTTCTGTGGATTCCCCCCGCACGCCGCAAGTTCCGCCAGCCGCCCGAACCAGCCGGGATGACGATCTTCCTAAATCCCGCAGAAGCGGAATAGGTGCGGACTTCAAGCGGCTCCCCCGCGATGGTCAGCACCTCGTCGCCCCGCGTGCCGTAGATGGGCGCGGCGACGTGAAGCGACGTCGAAACGACCGTTTCGCCTTCCCCCACTTCCGCCAACGCGATGATGCGGCAGTCGTCGGGCGGAACTTCCAGCTTCACGGGGCCTGAAAACGGCGGGATGCATTCCTTTCGCCAGAAATCAAACCCGACGTATTTCTTGGTCGCGTCAAGTCCGGCATACGCGAACGGCCAATCGACATTCAGCGTGGCATTCGTGTTCCAGTTGAACACCCCCAGCACCTTGTGCTTCCCGCCGTCGAGAATCCATCCGGACGGAATCGCGCTCTCGAAATAGTCGATCGGCCTCACGGATGTCGAACCGTGATGGGCCATCGTGCGCCGCAGGATCTCCACGCGCTCCTCCGGCAGGTCGGGCAGCCAGTCGCCGACCTCGAAGAGCGAATCCGTCAGCGCCGTCCAGCTCGCCATGGACCGGGCCCGGCCGAGCGGCACGGCGGCGCGGACGTACGTGGAATCCGGATCGGCCCACCAGACGCGTCCGTTGAGGAAGTAGCGGCATGAACCGGCTTTCGGCCCCTCGATGTACCGCGCCGGCGACTGGTCGATCGGGCCGTTGTCGTTGCCGATGCGCATGCCGTCCACGAGGCCGAACGACGGAACCATCGCGCGGATCGTCCCCAGATTGCACCCGAGGATGAACGTGCCCGGCGCGGCGGCGCGGCGCATCGTCTGGAAGCCTTCGCGGAATGCCGAGACGTTCGACGCCTCGGGATCGGAGAAGACGGCGTTCGCGAAGTTCACGTCCTTCCACGCGTAGCCGCCGTAGAGGTCGCATCCGAAACCGGTGAAGATGCCGTCGGTCTTGAGGTAGCGGAATCCCCAGTCGTACGTGAAGCGGCGAACGATGTCCTCCAGATACGCGCGCGCCTCGGGCTTCGTCATGTCGAGGCACTCGCCGCCCCAGACCGTCTTGATCGGATCGCCCTTGCGCCGCGCGAGGACGAGCGGTTGCCGGTAGGCGCTGCAGCGAACGGTCTTCGGCACCTCGACCGCGCTGCGGACGAAGAGGTTCGACTTGCCCGCCCATGCCGGATCGTTGGCGACGCCGCCGAACGGGATGAACCACAGTCCGGCCCGGAAGCCCTTCTCGCGGAGGAGGGCGACCGTCTTGCCGAAACCGTCGGGATAGGGTCCTTTCGGATCCGTCCTCGTGAAATCGCGCGCGGGGCCGTTCAGGTCTGGATTCCCCGCCTGCCACTGGTCGTCGAACTGGATGAAGTCGAAACCGTACGGCTTCAGCGTCTTCGCGGCGAGGGCGGCGAACTCGGCCGTGGACGCCTCCGTGCCGGCGCCGCATCCGCGTTTGGACTCCGACCTGTCCGAGTAGCCGTATCGGTCGGAACACCATGTGCAGTAGCCGGTTTCGTTCGGCGGCAGCCGAATCGAGAAACGCTCCGCCACGGCATCCGCATACGCCTCAAGCCCAAGCCGGCAGTCCTCGAACTCGCCGACGACGAACGTGTCGACGACCTGCCGCCTGTTCGCCTTGACCAACATCGGGCCGTAATCCGCGATCGGCGTCACCACGACGCGGTCCTCCGCGTCCTGCCGACTGTCAAACGCGCCACAGGCCTTGAGATTCGTCAGCCACGCCGTCACGACGCCCCGACGCGCGCGCGGCTCGGCAATCGCCAAATAACCACATGAAATGACGCCGTCATCCATCCGTCCCAGCCCGGCAGACCCCATTTTCACGGGATTTGCCGAAAAACGGCGTAGGCGGATGTCGGGGAGCGAGACGACTCCGGCCACCCGATCCGCATCGCCGGCGGCAGGCGCGACGTCAATGAACACGAACGAAGCGCCTTTGGCCGCGCGGACGGCAAGCGCGACGTCTTTGCAGGGTTCGGCCATTTCGGCGAACGGCGCATCGGCCCCGTCACGGAAGAACTTCCAACCGCCCTTCGCGTCATGTACAGCGGTCACGGCCGACGCAACGTGCACGAAGCACGCTGCGACGGCAAACAGGACAACCGCGCCACGGCGGCCATCGGAAGATAATCTCCTTGGAAGTGCCATCAACGGAAAATGACTGTCATGCCGACGGGACGGTAGGTGACCGTGTAGCGGTACATGCCGGCGGACGGCGTGTCGTCCGCGCGCGTCACCTCGCCGCGCCAGCCGTCCCACGGCTTGTCCACGGCAAAGTCCGTTTTCGGATTGAGCGCCTGCGGGATCGTGCAGACGACGCGGCTGAAGTGCGTCGCGGGCGGTTCGGCGCCTGCGTCCGCCA
>JAFRNO010000083.1 GCA_017430155.1 Kiritimatiellia bacterium
CTTTCTTCCTTCAGGCTGTCCCGCAAGAAAATTCCCAAGTTCAAAGAAAGCCTCCTGCCAATCATTCAGCATAGGGCAATCCCAATGCCCCTGTTGGCGTAACGAGAGGCGGAATTGCTTCAATTGCGCTTTCAAGCCACCACGCTTCAAGCCGGAATGGTGAAAGGCAAAAGCATGGTTGAACGCCTCGTTGACAAGATAGGTCTTGCCGACACGACGCCGTCCATAGATCGCAACCAATTGCGATTCTTTCGATTCGTATGCCTTTTTGAGCAAAACAAGCTCTTTTTTACGTCCAATCATCACATTGTGCCTCTTGACGCCCCATACCAAACAAAATACGGTACTTTTTGGGAAGTCAAAAGAGAAAAACGCCAATTTGCTCCGCCATAAATAGGTCGCACACCCCTGATTTGGGGCCCCAAATAACAACGTGGCCCGCGTTACAGCTCAATGCGACGGACGCGGTCAGAAGGGATAGAGAACCTTGGCCTTGTCGTATGTGGCGGGCTCGGTCATGATCGGCTCGCCGGGCTTGCCCCAGGCGTTGAGCGGACGCACCTCGAAGGTGACGCTGTCATGGTCGTTCGGGATCTCGAAGCGTCCGAAGAGGCATGTCACGTCGCCCGTGTCGTACTTCTCGGGCCAGTAGCACTTCGGCGAGTAGACGCGCTTCGTGGCGACGATGCGCGTGACGAGCGCCTTGCGGAGCACCGCCCGCACCTCGTAGTCGTACGCGCGCGGCGTGGCGGACGTGGACTGCGCGGTCGGAAAGCGCACCTCGATCTGCGCGAGCTTCTTGCCGGAACGGTCGCTCCCCGCGATCTTCCGCACCGTCGCCTTCGCGCCCGGCGCGAACTGCGGCGCGGGCACGCCCTTCCCGCGCGCCTCGAAGGACGCGCTGCCGTCGTTCGGCCACTTGATGATCCACGGCGCGGCCACAGGCTCGCCGCCGCGGATGACGTCCAAGCGGTCGACGACGATCCGGTCGGGCCAGATGGTGAGGAACAGCGCGTGCGAGCCGTCGGGAATGGTGTTGATCTGCGCCATCTGCTGCGGCGGGTCGCTGAGCGCGGCATCGCACGAGCAGCGTCCGTTCTCGCGCCCCGCCGCCGTGAGGAGCGTGAAAAGCGCGGGCGACTGGATGGCCGTGAACGCGCCCTGCCAGAGCGACAGCTCCTCCGTCGTTTTTGTTGTCTGTGCCATTTCTGCCTCCAGTGTCAATCATTTGACAAGAAACATTCTACCACCTCGAACGTAAAAAATACGCAAAATTATGATGTAAAAAATACGCAAGCACCTTTTACGGCATTCTGGCAAGCGCGTTCGCGAATTTGTGGTATACTATGCCTCATGACAGGCAATTGCAAGATACCATACGGGATCTCGTCCTTCACCCGTCTGCGCGAAGAGGGATACTACTACGTCGACAAGACGGCGTACATCCACACGCTTGAGCTGTGCGGTCCGTTTCTTTTCTTCGTGCGCCCGCGCCGGTTCGGCAAGTCGCTGTTCATCAGCATGCTCGAAAGCTACTACGACGTGGCCGCGAAGGATCGTTTCCAGGCGTTGTTCGGCGATCTCGACATCGGCAGGGAGCCGACCGAGAACGCGAGCCGCTACCAGGTGCTGACAATGGACTTCTCGCAGGTGAACAGAGGCGCGGACAGGACGCTTCAGGAACGTTTCGAGAGATACATCGGCGACTGCCTCGACGCGTTCATGTTTCGTTATGGCGACAAGTACGACGAAGATTTCCGCAGGGCGTTCGCGGCTGCGGACGCAGCCAGCAAGTTCACCAAACTTGTGACTTATGCCCGCACCAAAGGCTACCCGCTTTACCTCTTCATCGACGAGTACGACAACTTCACGAACGCGATGCTCCGCGCCGAGGGGAACGACAGCTACGAGGCCATCACGCACGGGCAGGGCTTCTACCGCGAGTGGTTCAAGGCGTTCAAGGGCAACTTCGACCGCATTTTCATGACAGGCGTCTCGCCCGTCACGATGGACGACCTCACGAGCGGCTTCAACATCGCCTCCAACATCTCGCAGGACATGGCGTGCAACGCCATGATCGGCTTCTCCGAGGCGGAGGTGCTGAAGATGTACACGGATTTCAAGGGCACGGGCCTCTACGCCAAGGGCGAGCCGTGCGACTGGGTGCGCGCCATCAAGCCGTGGTACGACGGTTACTGTTTCGCGGAGGAGAAGCGCGGCAAGGAGAGCGTGTTCAACAGCGACATGTCGCTCTACTTCCTTCAAGCGCTCGTCAAGACCGGCAAACCCCCGAAGAACTGGGTGGACCGGAACATCGCGACCGACTACGCGAAGCTCCAGGTCATCGCCGACATCCAGCGGCGCATCGATCCCGAACGGGCGGAAGAGATTCTGCCCCCGACGGAGACGCTTGCCGCCGACGGGGAAATCGCCTTCCCGCTCGTGGAGTCCTTCTCCGCCGACCAGATCCAGAACCCCGACAACTTCCTCTCGCTGTTCTACTACTACGGCATCGTCTCGATGAAGGAACGCCGCCGAGGGGCCGACTGGTTCCACATCCCGAACGTCTGCGTCAAGCGACAGGTGTTCGACTACCTGCGCCTCCACTACACGCATACCCGTTCGCCGAACTGGCAGGAGTGGGCGCGCCTCGCATCGGCGTTCGCATACGACGGCGAATGGCGTCCGTTCCTCGAACGGCTCGCCGCCGACTTCGCCGACACCAATCCCGTCCGCGGCGGCATCCAGGGCGAGCACCGCATCCAAGGGTACATGCAGGCGGAGTTCGGCCACCTCGACTTCTACGACCTCGCGCCAGAGATGGAGCTTGCGCGCGGTTTCTGCGACTTCTGCCTCTTCCCGGAACGTCACCGGTTCGGCGATGTGACGCACAGCTACCACGTCGAGCTCAAGCACTCCGCGAAGGACGCTTCGGACGCGGAGCTGGCGGCAAAGTACGAGGAAGGCGTCGCGCAGCTCGCCAGGTACCGCGCCGACAAATCCGTGCCGTCGCTCGCGCACGGCACGACGCTCCACCAGATCGTGTTCCAGTTCAAGGGCTCGGAACTCGTCTGCCTGGAGCAGATCGCCGAAGAGATCCTGTGAAAAGCGCCCATTAGCCAATCGCGGCCATGCCCACGATTCTCGTATTCATCCCCTTCTCGCGCCACATCTTCCGGCAGATGCTGGCCGGCGTACACCGGTTCTACGGCGGCGCCGCGAAAGTACAGATTGTTGAAGGCTGCTCGAACGCGGCGCGGCTGCGGCATCTGCTGGAGTTCTGGCGGCCGAAGGGATGCATCGTCGAGGCGAGCGAGGGAATGGGCATCTTCACCCGACGCAACCTCTGTGGCGTGCCGACCGTGTACCTGGACCGCGCCTCGCTGAAAACGCCTGAGTTCGACGTGGTGCAGGACTACGCGGCTGGTTCCGAGACCGCCGCCCGCGAGCTCATCTCCCCCGCGATGGCGCACTACGCGTTCGTCGGCTACCACATCGCCACCACCTGGTCGCACGAGCGCTGCAAGGCGTTTAGGGATGCCGTGAAGCTCAACGGACACCCCTTCTCCAGCTTCGAACGCATCCTGCCGGAGGGCAGCCGCACGCAGGCGCTCCGCGAATGGGTCGCGGCGTTGCCGAAACCCTGCGGCATCCTGGCCGCCAACGACACGGTGGCGGAGGAGGTGCTGGCCGTCTGCACGAACCTGAACCTGCACGCGCCAGATGACGTGATGATCGTGGGAGTCGACAACGACGAGCAGATCTGCGAGCAGTCCGATCCGACCATCAGCAGCGTCTGCCCCGACTTCGAGCGGAGCGGACACCTCTGCGCGGAGCTGCTGGACGCGCGCATCCGCAACCCGCGCCTCCGCCCCCGGCGCCTGACGTACGGCATCGTCGGTCTCATCCGGCGCGGGTCGAGCGTCCCCGCGCTGAAGTCGAACTACCGCGTGATGGCGGCGGTGCGGGACGTCCGCACGCGCGCGTGCACGGGGCTGCGCGTGGCGGACGTGGTCGCCACGATGGGGTGTTCGACGCGTCTGGCCGAGATGCGCTTCCGCGAGGTGACGGGCAAGACCATCCGGGAAGCGATCGCCGACATCCGGATGGAGCGCGCCGTGGTTCTCCTCAAGGGCGGCGCCACGCCCATCGGCGACATCGCCCAGGCGTGCGGATACGGCACGGAGGCCGCGCTGCGCATCGCGTTCAGGAAGCGCTTCGGACAGTCGATGCGCGCTTGGCGCGCCACCGCCTCCGGCGTGCACCTCCCGCGCACGCGCTGACCGCGGCATTTCTCAAACATCAGGCTCCACGTGCACCACGGCGTCGTTCACGTCCAGCCCCGCCCCGCACACGGCCTCCTTCACGGCGTGGCCGATGTCGTGGCCCTCCGCGACGGAAAGCGACGGCGTCACCTGCACGTGGAGGTCCACCTGGAACGAGCCGCCGTAGCGTCGCGCGCGCGCCTTGTGCACGCCGCGCACGCCCGGCACCTTCTCGGCCACGGCCACCACGGCGGCGGCCTTGTCGTCGATGTCGGCGTCGACCAGCTCCTGCAGCGCGGGCTTCGCCAGCTGCCATGAGACGTGCAGGATGAACGCCGCCACGAGCAGCGCCCCGGCGGAGTCGGCCCACGCGAGCGACGGCACGAGCCACGCCGCCGCCACCGCCAGCGCCACGGGCGCGGAGCTGAGCGCGTCCGAACGGTGGTGCCAGGCGTTCGCCTCCAGTGCCGGTGACTTCACCCGCCGTGCCACGCGGCGCGTCCATCTGAAGATAAGCTCCTTGAGCACGACGGACGCCGCCGCCACCGCGCACGCCGCAAGCCCCGGACGCACCGCCGCCCTTCTCGCCATAAGCCGCACGACCGCGGCCGAGCCGAGCTCGTACGCGACGAACGCAAGTGCGAGCGAGATGAAGAGCGTCACGAGCGCCTCGATCTTGCCGTGCCCGTACGGATGCGCGTCATCCGCCGGCGCGACCCAGAACCTCACCCCCAGCACCACCGCGACGTCCGTCACGAGGTCGGAGAGCGAATGCACCGCGTCGGCCACGAGCGCATGGGACGAACACGCCCATCCTGCGGCGGCCTTCGCCGCCGCGAGGCACACGTTCACGGCCATGCCCGCGACCGTGACACGCCTCACCTGGC
>JAFRNO010000767.1 GCA_017430155.1 Kiritimatiellia bacterium
ACGGCCTCCTCGTTCGCGTCGCCCCGGTTGTGCTTCCACGAAAGGGTCGTGAACGCGGAGGTGTCGATCACGTCTGACACCGCATGGTAGTAGATGTTCGCCGAGGGCGTGCGCGTGAACAGCAGCGTCTCCGTGCCGTCACCGTTGTCGCGCACGGCGAGGTCGACCGTGTCTGGGTTGCTCGGGTAGATCCAGCCATTGGCGAGCGCCTCGGAGAGCGCATGCCCCGGCGCCTTCACGAGCTGGAACGTGGTGCCATGCACGCGCTCGGGGACGATGGCGCTGGTGTTATAGACATTTATCGCCCCGACATGCGCAAACTCGATCGAATCGGTCACGACGAGGCGAGGCACGTCCGGATCGGCATCGGCAAGCGACACCCAGAGGTTGCCGGACCTGAAGACGAGACGCGCGACCGTCAATTCATTCGATGAGACGCCGAAACCTGCTGAAACCGTCAAGTCGGGAAGAGAGACAGGGTTCGGTCCGTCGAACCACGTGACGCCGCGGTCAAGCGAGATCGCCCCCGTGTAGTTCGCAAACGAGCCGGTGAAGTGCACAACGCCCGAATCGCCCGTCTTGACAAGCGGCCCTGCGCCGGAGATCGGCCCGCGAATCCACGCCGTCGCGTAACTGGACACCTGAAGCCGCATGCCAGGATAGCAGTTGTTGGGTGCGCCCGCCGACGTATTCTGCGTGTTCGGCAGGGTAATGCCGCGCGTGGCCGCCGTTTCGAGGTTGTTGGTGATTTCCCAAAGCGGCCCGTTGATCGTGATGGCGTCGGCCGTCGTTGTTGCGGGGACGGCACCGAACGCGACGTCCGAATGGACCCGGAAACGTCCGCCGCCCGTCGCGCGGAACTTCCCCGTGAATCCGGAGTTGTTCCCCTCCAGACGCACGTACTTGTTCTTAGACGTGACGAGGTTCGTCATGGGCAACATCAGCCAGATCTCCGTGCCGGCCCCAGAGATCGGCGCCTTCACGACGATGCCGCGCTCGCTCGGCTCGACGGTCTGCAACCGGAAATCCTTGCCGCTGTTCACCGTAACGTTCCCGGCAAGGTTGAAGTACGTTCCGTCGGTGGCGTTCTGGATGTATCCACCGTCGGCGATCAAGTTGGGCACGGTGATCGTGGCACCGCTCTTTCCCTTGAACCCGATGTAACCGATCCCTGAGAGAGTCAGCGAGTCACCCAAAAACGTGAAATCCTCCGCCGCGTTGTTCGGCGTGCGGAGCATTGCCGTGGCGATGTAGTCGTTTCCCGGACCCGGTGGCTCTGTTGCCGCCACGGAGGGGTTCGAGTTGAGCACCCATTTTCCAATCGCATTGAACGAGGTCGTTCCGCCCGGATCCTGCCCGCTCATCTTGTACGTCTCGCCGCAGGCGACAAAGGTTGCACATGCAACCAAACCCGTCGTGAACAATGTGAAGGGATTTCGTGTCATGTGCAACCTCCTTGTCTGTCATCTGTGGCAGAATCCGTCTCTAGGCGTTCGCCTGGCCGCGTTTCGCGATGCCAAGCGCCGCGAAGCGCTTGAAGTAGGCGTTTTCCTGCGCCTTCGTGAGCGGCTCGAACGGCTTGCGGTAGGGTCCGCAGTCGAGGCCGATGAACTTCATCATCGCCTTGCGGTAGCTCCAGTTGTCGCTCTCGATCATGAGCTCGACCACCTTGTTCGCCTCATCCTGCCACTTGGCCGCCTCACGGAACTTGCCCGCCGCGGCGAGCTTCGCGATCTGCGCGAAGTGCTTCGGGATGATGTTGTACGTGGTGCCGATGCCGCCGGAGAACACGTTGCCGAGCGCAAGCCCGCACAGGAGCTGCTCGTCGCAGCCCGCGAACCAGATCGTCTCGTGGTCGAGACGGCGCTTGAGGCACTGGGCGGAGTAGTAGTCGCGCCCCGTGTACTTGACGCCCTTCACGTTGGGGATGTCGAAGAGGCGGATGTCGCGCTCGGGCACGAGTGCGCCCTTCAGGGCGTACACCATGAACGGCAGGTCGGTGGCGGCCGTGATCGTGCGGTAGTGGTAGCACGTGGCCTCGAACGACGTGCGGTAGAGCATCGGCGTGAGCGAGGAGATCCAGTCGATGCCGACCTTCGCCGCGTACTTCGCGAGCTCCACTGAGTCGTCCGTGCAGTTCGCGCCCACGTGCGCGATGAGCTTGCAGCGCCCCTTCGCGGCCTTCACGGCGGCGTCCATCACCTGCTTGCGCTCCTCCACCGACAGCAGCCACCACTCGCCGGTGCTGCCCGTGAGGTAGAAGCCGTTCATCCCGTTGCGGATGCCGTAGTCGATGATCCGCGCGATCATCTCGGGGTTGACGCGGCCTTTCGCGTCGTAGGGGGTGAACATGGCGGCGTACGCGCCGGCCATGCCCTTGAAGCATTTTTCAGTCAGTTTCGTGTTCATGTTGTCTCTCACTTCTTGAGTTTCTTCCACTGGGCGTCGGCCTCCGCGATCTTGAAGCGCATCGACACGACCGAGTTCTTGCGGTCGTCGGGGAAGTGGTGGGTGTAGGTGGTGCACACGATCGTGCCGTCCGGCAGCAGCTCCACGCCGGAGTAGCCCGTGTCGCCCGACCACACGCCGGGCCACTGCACGTGGTGCAGCAGGTGGATGCGGTACTGGCCGGGACGCCCATTGCGGATGTCGTCCCACGTGCCCACCCACGCCATGTACTGTCCGCGCGTGGGCGAGCCCACGGCCTGGTCGCGGAACGCGATCACGTAGCGTCCGTCCGGCAGCAGGATGGCCTCGTGGCGGTCGCCCGTGAGCGCCCACGCCGTGTCGACCGGCTCGGACCAGGTGGCGCCCTCGTCCGTGGAGAAGCACATCATGCTGCGGCCCTTGTGGCGGTTTTCGCGCGCGATGAGCGCGAGCGTCTTGCCGTCGGGCGAGCGCAGGCAGCACGGCTCGCAGAGGTTGCGCTTCTCGCTCTTCATCACGATGCGCATCTCGCCGTACGTGCGGCCGCCGTCGCGGGAGAGCGCCATCCACACGGCCTGGTCGTCGCTCGGACGGTCCTTCGCGCGCTTCTTGTCCTTGAACACCTGTCCGAACAGCGCCACCGTGCCGTCCTTCAGCGTCATGATCCCCGTGGGCGGCATGCCGGCCGAGAGCTGGGGCTGGCAGGGAAGTTCCTTCCACGTCTTGCCGAGGTCCTCGCTCATCATCGTCGCGAGGCCGCGCCCTTCCTTCACCTTCGCGCTGTAGATGAAGTAGCGCGTCTTGCCGTCCGGCCCCTTCACCTTCTGGAGCGTCGGGCAGTTCTTGTGGGTGCGCGCGTAGACCGCCGGCAGCTCTGCGTCGAGGCGCGTCCAGGTGCGTCCGCCGTCGTCGGAGCGCGCCATCTGGCCGCACGGACCGCCATGCCCCGTCGTCCACACGCAGAACATCGTCTTCCCGTCGTCCGCGAGAAGCGTGGTGGGATGTCCCTCGTAGCGCTCCTTCGTGCCCTCCGCGATGATCACCTGGCGCGACACGTCGGCGGAGAAGTCCACGACCGGCACGAGGTCCGCCGGACCCGGCTTCGCGGACTTCGCGCGCTTGGGCGGCTTTCCTTCGGGATCCGCCGCCGCGAGGCGCGCGATCTCGTCCGCCTTCAGCGCGCGGTTCCAGTAGCGCGCGTCGGCGATCGAGCCCTTGAACGGACGGTCCGCGCCCGGCGACGAATTGCCGAGGCAGGCGCGTCCGGCCTTCAGCGCGGCGGGCAGGAACTGGTCACGGCCCGTACCCGTCACGTCCTCGCCGTTCAGGTAGATGCGCCAGCCCGCCTGGGCGGAGAACGTGACGGCGGCGTGCTGCCACGTGCCGAACACGGCGTCGCCCTCCACGCGCACGTTGTGGATCTTGCCGTCGCCGCCCGTGAAACCGAAGGTGAAGCCGCCGATCTCGTCCTGTCCGGCGATCGTGTGGAGATACCAGTCGGGGCTCTGAACGATGCGGTCGTAGGGTTTCGAGCCCTCTCCCATGCCGGTCGCCTTGAACCAGCACGCGAACGACTGCTCGGCGCCGCCGGGCGCGTCCACGTACACGCCGCCCGCGCGGGCGCCCGTGAAGTCGTGCCGGCCGGTGATCTCGGCGAGCAGCGCGCGGAGCGCGCCCGCCTTCTCGCGGGCCTTCGCCGCGCGCTCCATCGCCGAGTTGTCGCCCGCGAACTTCGCGTAGGCGTTGATCACGGTCGGGGCGGGCGCCTCGAGCTCGGCGATGGCCTGCTTGAGCTCCGCGATGAGCGGCGCGCACTCGGAGTCGCGTCCGAGCTCGCGCAGCGCCTTCACGCGCCAGTAGTCCATCTCGCCGGCGTGGATCCAACCCTTGAGCGACTTCTCGAGTTCGGCCTTGTAGCCGGCTTCGTCCCCGAGCGCCTTCTTGCACTGCGCCATGAAGTAGCGGCTCTTCGGCTCCGTGCCCGCGTCGCCGGGACGTCCCGCCTGCAGGTTCGCCGGATAGGTGGTCGACTCCTCGAAGTACTTGAGGGCGGTCTTGTAGTCCTTCTTCGCCATCGACGCCTTGCCGAGGCCGATGCACGACTCCACGAACGGCGCGAGCAGGCCGTCCGCGCCCTCCCACACGTGGAAGCGGCGCGTGGTGAGGATCTCGTGCGCGGGCGCGTACTGGTCCACCGCGTTGTACGTGTAGGCGAGGCGCAGGATGCAGGGATCGTACTTGTTCACGGTGTCGCGGTACTTCAGCATGAGCGCGAGACGCTCCGCCGCGGGGATGTTGAGCTTCTCCGCGAGCTTGCCCGCCTCGTCGAGCGTGCGGAAGTTCGCGGGGTCGGCCTCAAGCGACTTGAGGTAGTACTCGTACGCCTTCTGGCTCGGCACGCCCGACGGCACGCCCGTGTTCGTGAAGTAGGTGCCGGGATGCGACTCCGCGAAGCCAAGGCACCGCAGCGCAAGCGCGTGGCGCGGGTCGGCGGCGACGGACTTCAGCCACGCCGCCTTCGCCGCGTCCTTCTGGTCCATGTTCCAGAGGATCTCGCCGAGGTAGTAGAGCGTGTTGGCGAGCGCCTTCTTGTCGTCGCAGGGCTGCTCCGCCGCCCACTTGAGGGCGTCTAGCTCCTCCAGGCGGCTCGGGAAGCAGTAGTCGGTGGGCATGGACCCGGCCGCGACAAGCGCAGCTTTCCCGTCCCGGCCCATCTTCGCGAGCGCGTAGGCCTTGAAGTAGCCGAAGAGCGCGTTCTTGTAGCTGTTGCACGCGGCGAGCGTGTCCGCGAGCGGGAGGCGCGGACCCTCGGTGCGGTACGGCTTCTCCACGGCCGCCTTCGCGAGGGCGGTGTCGCAGAGCGCGGCGACCTCCTCCCACGCGCCGATGCCCGCGTAGTCGCACACGCTCTCGAGGAGCTGCTGGGCCTTGAGACCGCGGTTCTTCTCGGCTTTCGCGAGCG
>JAFRNO010000768.1 GCA_017430155.1 Kiritimatiellia bacterium
CAGCGCGCCTGGTAGCGGAACCAGTCGCCCGCGAGCGGCCACCACGTCTGCGTGCGGTCGAGGTGCATGCCCCAGCGGCCCATCGTCATGCCGGGGAGATACTTGTTGCCGGGCCAGGGCTGGTGCGTGAAGCGGTGGTAGATGATGCGGTTCACGCCCTCGGCGTACACGCGGTCGCCCTGCGCCTTGATGGCGAACGGGGTTGTCTGCCAGCGGCCGCCGTCGTTCGGGCCGGCCGTGAAGGACTCCGTGGCCGCCACGCGCCGCCCCCAGACGTGCGCGAGGTAGGACGGGAAGCGCGCGTTGCAC
This sequence comes from Kiritimatiellia bacterium, assembly GCA_017430155.1. GTDB lineage: Bacteria > Verrucomicrobiota > Kiritimatiellia > RFP12 > UBA1067 > RUG572. The sequence continues at coordinate 310 of JAFRNO010000768.1, forward strand.
GTCTGCGTCTCGTGGTCGCCCTTGCCGGCGAACGACCAGTATTCGCCCATCGGGATGTCCACGTCCTGCCCGTACTGGAGGTTGTCCGCCGGCGCGTTCCCGTACGGCTCGAGCGAAAGCTTCAGCCCGCGCGCGTGGCAGAGCGCGGCGAGGCGGCCCGCGTAGCTCTCCGCGAAGAGGTCGGCGATCACGCGGCGGAAGTCCTCGAGGAAGCGCTCGCTCTCGTCCACGCTCCCCACGACGCGCCCGGTGAGGACCGGGAGCCACGGGCGGATCGGATAGCCCATGCGCGCCTCGAACGTCCTGTCGAAGCCCTGCGTCCAGTTCTGCGAACCCACCTCGTAGCTGTCCACGAGGAGGTTGTTGAGTCCGCTCTCGACCGGGCCCGCGAGCGGGCCGAGATGGTCGCAGAGGCGGGCGACGTACTGGCTGAAGTGGAAGTCGAGCGCGGAGGGGCAGAGCTTGTCGACCTCCAGCCCCTTCCCCTTGGCGGACGCCGGGTGGTTGCAGCGTCCGTTGCACACGTGGCCGACGCGCAGGATGGTCCAGTCGCCGGCGGGGACGTCCCACGCGAGCGTGCCGTCGGGCGCGAGGCGGTCCGTGAGGTCGAGGATCGCGTCCGGGCGCACGATCTGGTCCGCCGCGCCCCGGGCGGAGTCGCGCCGCACGGTGACGTCGTAGTTGCGGATGTCGAAGGACTTACCCTTCGCGTCGGAGATCCGGAGCTTCCGCTCCGGCCACGCCTCGGCAACCGTGACCTTCTGGCTCGTGAGGAACGAGAGGCGGAACGCGCGCGCCGTCACGGGGCGCGCGAACTGGTGGTAGCGGAGGCCGCGGTCGGCCACGCCGGACTGCGCGAGGGGGATCACGTACTTGTCGATCTGCCGGTACGTCTCGCCGTCCTTCGACATCTCGATCTTGAACATGGCGGCGCCGCCCCAGAGGCCGGGGTAGTCGAGGCGGTAGGAAAGCCCCTGGACCGTGAACGGGTCCTTCGCGGAAAGGAGCGCCGTCTTGCCCACGAGGTCGATCTTCACCCCGGGGATGTCCGCGAGGTCGGCCGGCGGCGTGGGGAACGCCAGGACGGCGATGTCCTCGTAGAACCCGTTGTCCCTCTCCTCGCGCGGCAGTTTCCTCTTGAACGCGGCCGGACCCTTCACGGACGTTTCGGAGAACACGACCTTCTTCATGCCGTTCGACGGCGCGACCCACGGCCCGCCGGAGGACGACCAGCCCGAGCAGGTGGGGATGCAGATCTCAAGCCCCAGCCGCCGCGCCTCCGAGGCCGCGTGGCGGATCAGGTCGAACCATTCGGGCGTGTTGAACGCGAGCGGGCCGGCCGGCACGTTGCATCCCGCGTCGAACATCTGCACGCCGCCGATGCCCGCCTTCGCGAGCGCCTCGAAGTCGCACGTGATCCCCTCCTTCGTGACGTTGCCGTTCATCATGTGGTACCACGTGTGCGGCTTCGCGGAGTTCGGCGGGTTGCGGAAACCCTCCTCGAGCGTGACGGCGAACGCCGCGCACGAGACGAGGAGCGCGGCGATCGTGACGTATGTTTTCATGGTGCGTTCCCTTTTCAGTCAGACAGTGACGCCGGGGGCCGTCCGCGTCATTCGCTTTCGTAGCTGTTGGCGCGCACGTTCCACAGGCAGAGGAACAGTACGAAGCCGACCGCGGCCACGCCCGCGATGGCGAGGACCGGCACCTGCCAGCCGCCCGTGTTCTGCGCGAGCGTGCCGCACACCTTGCCGCTCACCGAGACGCCAATGTAGGAGAACAGCGAGGCGAAGCCGATCGACGTGCCGGCGTACACCTTCGTGGAGGAGTTCGTGCAGGTCACGCCGGTGAGCGCCTGCGGGCCGTACAGGCAGAAGCCCGCCATGCAGAGCGCCGCCATCGCGAGGATCCCCGTGAAACCGCCCGCCGGAAGGAACCAGAACGCCGCCAGCATACCCGCCGTGAGCGCCATGAGGAACACGCACAGGCGCGGGGCACGCCCCCCGAACAGCCGGTCGGTGGCCCATCCCGCGAACAGCATGCCGACGATGCCCGCGAACTCGAAGAGCATGATCACCGTGCCGGCCTCGCTCGACGTGAGCCCCTTCGCCTCCTGCAGGAGCGTCGGCCCCCAGTCGGCCACCAGGGCGCGGACGGCGTTGATCGCGAAGTTGCAGAGCCCCAGCATCCAGATGACGGGATTGAGGAACACCATGCGCGCCATGGAAGGCACGTGTGCGGGAGTCTCGCGCTCCTGCGCGTCCGCGGCCTTTTCGGTCGCGCCGGAGCGCGGCCCTCCCGTTTCCGTGCCCGGCAGGTCCGGCAGGCCCTCGTCCTTCGGCGTGCCGGGCAGCATGAACCACATCGCCACGATCCCGAGCAGGCCGAGGATCGCCATGCTCCAGAAGCACCATCTCCACATCCCCACGCCCTGGTTGGCGGCGCCGATCACGCCCAGCCCCATGATGACGCCGCACGCCTTCGCCACCAGCCCGCCGCCGATGGAGTGCGACGTGTTCCACACGCTCATCTTCGTGGCCAGCTCGTTCGGCGGCACCCAGAACGCGATCAGCTTCGCGCACGGCGGGAAGCCGGTTCCCTGAAACAACTGGTTCAGGACGAGCAGGACGCCAAACGTCCAGGCAAGCGCGGCGGTCGAGCAGGAGCTCGACCCGCCCCCGAACCACGCGGCGATCTGCGGCGCGAAGCCGAACGCCACGTTCACGAGCGAGCAGACCAGAAGCCCGAAGCAGAGCATCTTGCGCGCGTTGCACCGGTCGCCCACGATGCCGTTGAGGAACTTCGAGATGCCGTAGACGATCCCGCCCGCGAAGAGGAAGTTGCCGAGCATCGCCTTGG
>JAFRNO010000769.1 GCA_017430155.1 Kiritimatiellia bacterium
GGCGACCCTACCACCGGCGACCCTACCGCGACGGCGCCCGAGGCGAGGATCATGCCAGGCACCGAGCGGATGATCTCGAACGTGCCGGATTCGCCCAGCACCTGCGCGTCCTTCGGCGCGCCGAGTCCGTCGAAGTCGTTGAGTATCTTCTGCTTCGTGTAGCCGCGCAGCGTGCCGGCCGCGGTGGCCTCCACGAGGAAGCCGCCGAGCGGGCCGGGGCAGTCGAGGCGGAAGGTCACGGTCTCCTCGTCCTGCGACGTCTCCGCGCCGAGGAGCGTGACGCCGGCGAGGGCCTGCGCGAGGTAGTGCGAGGCCGTGGGGCCGGAGAGGTGCGCGCGGGCGAGCGCGCCCGCCGCCGCCGTGCAGTCGCACAGCACCACGGAAAGCTTCGTCGCCGGGTCAAGCGCCTGGATGCGTTCGTCGGTCATGAGTCGAACTCCCCGATGAAGCGGACGTTGAGGTCCTCGAGGGCGTTCAGCACGTTCGCCGCGTTCGCGTCCTCGAGCGCGTGCATGTCCTCGGCGGGCGTCTCGACCTCCACGGCGTCCGGGTTGGCGATGCGGTCGAGGAAGGCGCGGCGGAGCACGTTCACGCGGCGCACGTGGCGCTCGAGGGCCCAGAGGGCGAAGCGCCACTTCACGAGGAAGCCGTAGCGCGGCTGCAGGTGCGGGTCGAAGCTCTCGAAGGCGTCGCGCTGGATCGTGAACTGCCACTCCATCGCGCGCAGGCGGTACTCGAAGCCCGCGAAGAAGCGGTTGCCGAGGTCGGACAGCGCCACCACGGGATGGCGCTCCGCGAAGGCGGCGAGCGCCTTGGCGTAGAAGGAGATGTAGAAGCGGCAGATCGCGTCGAGGTTCGACTCGGTGAGCGACACGTCCGGCCACCCGAGCGACCCGCGCACGGAGCAGCACGAGACGGACTTCGGCATGAGGCGGCCCGCCTCGATGTCGTAGCCGAAGCGGTAGATCTCCTTGCCCGTGCCGTAGTGGCAGGACTTCGCGACCGGGTCGTACTTCTTCATCACGAGGTTCTGCGCGGCGGCGTCGCCCATGAGGAACGCGAGCGCGGTGACGACCTGCGGGTCCTCGCCCGCCTCCGCGCCGCCGAATTCGCCCGCCATCTGGAAGTTGCTGGCCGGAATGTCGGCGAGCGGCTCGCCCTCGCAGCGCGTGCGGATGAAGTAGTCGAAGGTGTTGCGACGTCCGTGGAAATTGCGGCGCAAGAGCCGGTACTGCGCAAGCCCCACGCCCAGCGCGGTGAACGCCTGCACGCGGGCGATCACGTAGCTGCCGTAGCCGCGCCCCGCCTGCGAGAGGCGCTTCTCCACGAGCGAGGCCACCACAGGGCTGCGGTTGGACTTGTAGACGATTTCGCGCGTGCGCCCCTCGCCGATCGCCCGTCCGTCGTCCTCGGCGAGGTCCGTGCGCAGCTCGTACACGTTCGCGTATTCGACGTGCTCGTCCTTGCTCATGAGCGCGCGCAGGCTCGAGAGCAGCACCTCGCTCCGGGCGTCCACGCCGGGGTGGAACACGGGGCGTCCGTCCACGAACGTCGCGCCGGGAAGCGCCGTGCGCCGGTCGTCGAACGCGGGCGTGGCGCCCTCGCCCATCACGGAGTAGATCTCGCCCGTCAGGTGCATGTAGAGCGTCTCGACGAAGGCGTCGGACCCATCGTCTGCAAGCTCCGGGCGCGTGAGGAGCGACTTGTAGAGCGCGTCGATCTCCGCGATGCGCGCGGCGGCGGCCTCCTGCGTGGTGCGCCGCAGCACGATCTTCTCCATCAGCTTCTCGAGCTCCGGCACGAGGCGCGTGAGCGCCACGCCGCGGCGAAGCCCGAAGAGCTCCACCTCATGGTGCCCATGTAGCTTCGGCTGGCGGAGGAAGGACGTGGCGTGTCCTTCGAATACGCTCGTGAGTTCGCGAAGCTGCGCGCGGAAACTGGGGAAGTCGGTGCGCGCGAGTTCCGCGAACGCGTGGAAATCGGGATAGGAGAGGAAGTGCACGCCGCGCGAGCTGTGGTAGTAGGTGAGATCGGTGGAGATGCACTTGCGGCTTGCACGGAGCGCCACGGACATCTCCCGTTCCGTCCAGGCAAGCGGCTTCACGCGCCACTCCTGCCCCATGCGGCGATAGTACTCGAGCGCCTCGCTCGTGCGCTCGAGCATCACCACGTCGCCAAGCGCGAACTTGAGCGTGTTCGTGAGCCACTGGTCCAGCTCCACCAGGAGACGGCACGGCACGTCGCGCTGCGAGAGCTCGAGCTTGCCGCCCACCACGTTGCCGCAGAGGATCGCGTGCGTCATCACGTCGCCGCGCTTGGGGGTCGCGATCCGGGAGAGGTCCCAGAACTGCCCCTGCAGGAGCGGCAGCGCGGCCACCGAGTGGTTGCCCGTCGTGACCGTCATCACGTGCCCGCGCGCGCCGTGGCGCAGGTCGCCCTTGCGCGCGAGGAGCACGGAGGCGTGCGCGTCGAGGTTCGTCCACACGCCCTTCTCGAACACGAACGTGTCCTCGCCGAGGTCGTAGGCGTAGAAGATGCGGCGGCGGCCCATCGCGCGCGTCGCCACGGACGCGGCGCGGCGCACGCCCTCGGTGCGGAAGCGCACGAGGAACTGCTTGACGGACGACCTCATTCCTCTTCGCCTTCGTCGTGATGGTGGTGGTGGAATCGGCCGAGGCGGATCTCCTCCTTGGCGATGAGGTCCTCCGCGAAGGCGCCGAGCGCGTCGAGGTCCGCCTCGTCCGCCGCCGCGAGCAGGTTCTGGAGCGCGGGCGCCACGTGGCGTCCGAACTGCGGCTGCCCCACGGAGGCGAGCCGCCCGAACGCGCCGAGCGCCTGCACGAGGCGCTGCACCGCGCCGAACGCGAGCTTCTCCACGGGGTAGAGCCGCGCGAGCGACGCGCGCGCCTGGTCGCCGAGCGGCACGTAGGGGTCGTACAGGAGCGAGGCGAGGTCGTACGCGGCCGCGCCGAGGCGCATGCCCTGGAAGTCGATGAACGCGAACGTGCCGTCCGCGCGGTAGAGCACGTTGGAGCTCTGGAAGTCGCGGTGCACGAGCACGGGACGCTGCCGCTGGAGCTCGGCGGCGACCGCCTCGAGGTCGGCGCGCACCGCGTCCGGCAGGCCGTCGTATCCGAAGCGCTCCTTCACGCAATATGTCTCGAAGAGGTCGCGCTCCCACGCGTAGAGCTCGGGGCCGAACGCGGGCTCGAGCGTGACGTTCTGCGCGAGCGCGAGCTCCGTGCCCTTCTCGTGTAGCGTGCGCAGCGCCTTCACGACGGGCGCGTAGAGCTTCACGAGGTCGGCGCCGCGGCGCTTCGCGCGGTCCTCGAGCGAGTCGCCGTCGATGTCCTCGAGCGCGAGGGCCTTCTGCGCGGGGACGTCCGCCAGCACGCGCGGCACGGGCACGCCGGCCTCCGCAAGCAGGCGGGCGTGGGACGCGTAGCGGGCGTTCTCGGGACGCTTCGCGTCGTCGTACTCGATCGCGATCGCGCGTTCGTCGCCGTAGACGAACCGCCAGAAGCTGCGGTCGCTGCCGCGCGCGCCGAGGAAGCCGCAC
>JAFRNO010000770.1 GCA_017430155.1 Kiritimatiellia bacterium
CACCTGTGCTTTGTGTACTTTTGCGGCCTTCGCGGCGCTGTCGGACTCTGGGGCCGTGACGGGATCGTTGAAACTTGAAAACGACGACGTGGTGAAGGGCGCCATCCGCTGGAGCGCCCGCGAGAAGGCCTACGTCGTGACGAAGGGGAAGATCGAGCAGCAGTTCAAGGCGACGGAAGTCGCGGAGATCGACATCGACAAGCCCGACGCGTTCGACGCCGCCGTCGCGCAGGTGGCGAAGGGACAGGGCGCGGCCGCGATCCCCGCCCTCCAGAAAATCGTCAAGGAATATGCGCACCTGCAGTGGGACAAGGTCGCCGGACGCTATCTTGCCGAGGCCTACCTCGCGGCCGACAAGCCGGACGACGCGCTGAAGGCCTGCAGGGAGATCATCGACGGCGAGCCCTCCGCCGCGTACCGGGGCGACCTTGCGCCGGCCTACTGGAGTGCGCTCCTCCGGCTGAATCGCCGCGCTCCCCTCGAGAAGAGCCTCGAGAAGGCCATGAAGGGTGAAGACCGCTTCGCGCGCGGCGCGGCCCTGATCATGTACGGCGACATCGCGCTGAAGGACGGCAAGGAGTCTGGCGACGCCTGCAAGAAGGCGCTGACGGACGGCTATCTCCGCGTGGTGTTCCTGTACAAGGACGCCGAGGTGGCCGAGAAGCTGCAGCCCGAGGCCCTCTACAAGGCGGCCCACTGCTTCGACAAGCTCAGCCAGAGCGGCCGGGCCGACTTCATGCGCACGGAGCTGAAGCGCTCGTATGCGTCGAGCCCGTGGGCGAATAAATGAAGAATGAAGAATGAAAAAATGACGAATGACGAATTTTAATTAAACCCTGAAACGAGAACAATTTCAAACCCCAAGAGGAAGAAAAAATGAAAATGATGAAGATGCGCAAGAGTGTGGTCGCGGCGATGATGCTGCTGGGCCTTGTCGTGGCTCCGGTCGCGGCCTCCGTTTCGTTGGCGGACGACCCGCCGGCCACCACCGAGCAGGCGGGTGCGGAGGCGCCGAAGAAAGAGGGCGGCGAAAGCCAGGACGCAAAGAAGAAGGCCAACAGCGGCTTCATGGGCGTGGTGTTCGGGTCGGGCGTCTTGGGCGTGATCCTGTGGGCGGCCCTCTTCCTCGACGGCGCGATGGCCATCTACTTCATCGTGGACTGCATGGTGCTCATCCGGCCCCAGAAGCTGATGCCGCAGGGCCTGATCAACAACGTCCAGGGCGCGGTGGCGGAAGGCGACGTCATGAAGGCCATCAAGGCCTGCGAGACCGAGCCGTCGCCGATGTCGAACGTGCTGGCGGCCGCGTTCCAGCACGTGGAGGACGGCTATGACGTGATCCAGGAGGCCGTGAATGCGGCGGCCGACCTCGAGATCGAGCGCATCACCCAGCGCCTGACCTGGATTTCCGTGTGCTCCAACCTCGCTCCGTCGCTCGGCCTGCTCGGTACGGTGCAAGGCATGATCATGTGCTTCGCGACGCTGTCTTCCGGTTCGCCCGACGTCGGCGAACTGGCCGGCAACATCTCGCAGGCCCTGTGGACCACGGCCGGCGGCCTCGTGGTGTCCATCCCGGCCCTCACGTTCTTCTACTCGATCCGCAACAACGCGAACCGCCTCATCCTCCGCATGACGGCGCTCACGATGGAGCTCATCAAGCCGCTCCGCAACGTTGAAGTCGAGCCCGAGGCCTAACGCGGGAAGGGAGTTCTTCCCATGAAGAAACCAAAGAACGAAGAAGCATCTCTGGACATGACGCCGATGATCGACGTCGTGTTCCAGCTGATCATCTTCTTTGTCGTCACGCTGAAGATGACGGACAACCGCCAGGCGGAGATCAAGCTGGAGGACGGCGTGCACGGCATTGTGCTGACGCACGAGGAGCTGCCGCCCTCGCAGTTGACGATCGACGTCCTGACGAAGAACGGGAGAGGCCTCTACAAGATCGCCAACTATCCCGTCAGCCCCGAGCAGATCAAGCAGAAGGTCGCCGAGCGCTACAGGCGCTATGGCGACTTCCCCTGCCTGATCCGCGCGGACTGGAACACGCAGCACCAGCATGTCCGGCAAGTCATGGCCGCCTGTCTGGCCGGCATGACGGACGCGGGGAAGAGGGACAACCCGATTCTCTCGTTTGTCGCGATCAACAAGGCGGGCAAAGAAGAGAAGTTCAGCCTTGCCGGGCGCTGGAAAGAATGGCAGCAAAAGCTCAAGAAGAAGTAAGCTGGAGGTTTTGACATGGCCCGTAGGCAACAGGAGGATCCCAAGGCTGAGATGACGCCGATGATTGACGTCGTCTTCCAGCTCATGATTTTCTTCATCGTCACGATCAAGCAAGAGGACATCTTCTCCAAGCTGAACGCGAGCGCGCCGAGTCCGAATCCGAACCAGGTGGAGCAAAACCAGGTGAAGGAAACGCCGATCGAGATTCAGATCGGTCCGGACAAGCGATTCGTGATTTTCGGGTCCAACCGCGAATTGATCAAATTCGCGACGCTCGACCAGTATATCAAGGAGCAGGCCTCCCTTTCGACGGAGACAGCCGTGCACCTCAAGTGCACGCTCGACTCGCCGCATGGGAACCTCGTGCGCGTGCTTGACATCTGCCACAAATATAATATGAAGAACTTGTCCATTCTCAGCATGTAATGGAGGAAGGAGGTCTCTGCCATGGATACGATCGATGAAGAGGAAATGAAGGAGCATCTCGCAGAGGAGATGGCGAAATACGAGGACGAAGGCTACTTCAAGCGCCTCTTGAAGATGTTCGCCGGCCTCGGCAAGAAGCACTCGTCGCGCGAGTACAAAGAGGCCGTCATCGAGCTCCAGCGCCAGGCCGCTCCGCTGGTCGCCATCCTTGTGCCGGTCATCGGCGCCATCGTGCTGTTCGTCGTGACGGCCATGGACACGACGTCCGAGCAGAAGATCGACCTTGAGATCGCCGAGGCCGAGAAGCCCGAGGAACTCGACAAGAACGAGCCTCCGCCCGACGTCGAGCCTCCGCCGGAGGACGTGGACGTGCAGGTCGATACGCCGAACGTGTCACCGGTTGCGGCCGCCGAGGTCCAGGCCCCGCCATCGACCGAGCCGCAGTCCTTCAA
>JAFRNO010000771.1 GCA_017430155.1 Kiritimatiellia bacterium
GCGCGAGCTCGCATTCGAGACCGAGAAGTGGGTGCACGAGGTCAACCCCTCCATGCTCTTCTCCCTCTCCATCGCGCACAGCGTGAAGACTGGACGCGACGCCTTCCACGACGGCACGGCGCATGGCAACAACTCGCACCTCCTCCTCGTCGGGACCGGCTCCGCCGTAGACGCCCTCCTCGCCGTGGAGGACCGCGTCTACAAGGAGCGCCTCCTCACCCTTCCCGAACTCGGACAGGCGATGGCCGCGAACTGGAAAGGACACGAGGAGCTCCGCCTGCGCGTGCTCCGCTCCAAGCGCAAGTGGGGCAACAACGACCCCGAGGCGAACGCGCTCGGCCACGACATCGCCCACCACTTCGCGCGCCAGGCGAACAACATCCCCAACTCGCGCGGCGGACGCTTCGTCGCGGGCGGACACAGCTCGCGTCGGTTCGTCGACTTCGGCAAGCGCATGGGCGCGACGCCGGACGGCAGGAAGAAAGGCGAGGAGATGTCGAAGAACCTCTCCCCCGCGCCCGGCTCGGACACCGAGGGCGTCACCGCGCTCCTCAACACGCTCGCCGCCCTCGACCCCGCCGACCTGCCGATGGACATGCCACTTGACGTGATGCCGCACCCCTCCGCCGTCGCCGGCGACAAGGGACTCGACGTGATGCGCGTCCTCGTGGAGCGCTACCACGCGAGCGGCCTCACGCTCATCCAGTTCAACGTGCTCGACGCGGACACGCTCCGCGACGCCCAGGCGCACCCGCGCAACTACGAGAACCTGCAGGTGCGCATCTGCGGCTGGAACGTGCGCTGGAACGACCTCCCCCGCGAACAGCAGGACGCCTACATCCGCCGCGCCGAGGCGATCGCGCGCTAGCGGCTACTTGCGCTCGGGCCAGACGAAGTCGGGAAGTATCTCGGCGAGCGGTCCCGTCACGAACGCGCGTTCGCGCGCGCGCGGGTGTGGGATCGTCAGGTCCGGCTCGTCCAGCACGAGGTCGCCGAAGGCGATCAGGTCGAGGTCGATCGTGCGCGGCGCGTTGCGCACCCCGGTGCGCACGCGTCCCTGCGCGTCCTCGACCGCGTGCATGCGCCGCGCGAAATCGTGCACCTCCAGCGACGTCTCGAACGCGGCGACCTGGTTCAGGAAACGCAGGTGCGCGAACTCCGGCGGCACGTCCACGCCCGCGTTGTCGAGCAGGCCACTCGCCCGCACGAGACGCGTCCCGGGCAGCTCGGCCAGCGCCCGGAGTGCCGCCGCGAGCCGGTCCGCGCGCGGTTCGATGTTGCTGCCGAGCGCCACCACGGCGAGCATTTTGGGTTGCGAACGTACCATCGGAACTACCGAACCGTCACCACCGTGCCGCCACCCTGCCACTGCCACGTGAGGCGCACCTTCGTGCCCTCCGTGTAGGTAAAGGAGTCGCCGCCGTGGGATGTCGGCGCGCCCCAGCCGCCTGTCCCGTCATCCCACGTCTCAAGCCTGTAGCCCGTCACGCGGCGCGTCTTGCCGTCCGCCACGGCGTCCTCCGCCGTAAAGGTGTACGTGCCTTCCACCAGATAGTGGCCAACGGCCTCGACGGAGGCGTCGAACTTGCCTTGCGCCACCTGCACGTTCCACGCGGGCAGGTTGCCGAAGAAGCGCGCCTCGTCCACGATGCGGTTCTGCTCCAGCTCCGCGTCGGAGAGCGCCCGCTTGTACACGCGCAGGGCGTGGATCGTGCCCGTCAGGCGGCGATCGTTCGTATCGCCTGCACTCGCCGGGAAGTACACGCCGCCCACGTAGAACGGACGCCCGGTGAGCGCCCCCCAATTGTACCGCCAGGTGCCCGCCCATCTTCCCGGATCGGGGATCGCGTCCTGGAAAACCGTGTACTTGCCGGCGGACCAGATGGCCGTCGCGTATCTGCCCGTCCACGTGCCGGACATTTGCTGACGTCCGCCGGCGTAGGTGGTGATGACGTTGTTCGCGTCCTTGACCTGGGCCTGGTTGTTGAAAATCTTGAAGACAATCGTATTCCCGTTCCCGTCACCCGTGTAGACGTTGAAGAAGTCGTTCGTCGCGCCGAACAGCATCTGCCAGGAGCTGCCCGACGGCTTCCCGGACTTGCCCACGTCGCAGACGGCTTGGATCGTCACGACCGAGCCGAAGTTGAGGGTTTCCGGAAGTCCGGCGAACTTGCCGCCGTACACGAACCGGTAGCCGTTGTCCGTCCAGCCGTCGCCCGTCACGCCCGCGTTGGCGAAGTCGAACGTCGCGTCGTTGCCGTTCGCGAGGTCGGTCCATGTCGTGGCCGCGGCGTCGTGGTCGGCCGTCGCGCCCGCGTTGCGGATGCCGTCGAGGTGCAGGTAGAGGTCGGTCTGCACGTAGTCGCCCACGTCATAGTCGTTGCGGACGCGCGTGAGGCGGCTCTTCACGCGCCAGTTCCACGTGAGGCGCCTGGAGGCGGCGGAAAGATCCGCGAGATAGGAGCAAGAATCGTAGGAGACAGGCGAGCCCCATGCCGAGCCATCCCAGGTTTCAAGGGTGTAGCCGGAACATTCGTAGGGCGTGTCGTCGAGCCACGCCTCCGCAGGCGCGGTGAACGTGTACGCGCCCGCCGGGCGGTACATGCCGCACGGCTGGTTGCCGATCAGCCCCTTCACGTCCGATGCGACCACCAGCTCGCCCGTCGCCGCCGGCGCGCGGCCGAAGAAGCGGATCTCGTCCGCCGCGCGGTTCCGCGCCAGCTCCGCGTCCGTCAGCGCGCGGTTGTAGAACCGCACGCCCTTGATCGTGCCCGTCAGGTAGCGGTCCGCGTAGCCGCTGCCGCCGCCGTTGCCGCTGCCGAAGGTGAACGTCCGTGTGCCCGGCACGTACGTGAAGTCCTTCCACGTCACGCCCGCCGTCGTCGCGCCCTTGAAGGACGCCGTCTGCGTGCCGTTGAAAATCGCCGTCACGTAGTCGCCGCCCCAGCCGCTGATCTGATAGAGATACGTGTTCATGACCTTGAGGCGCACGTCCGGCGTTCCAACGTTCGGCATGTTGTAGTAATAGGCAAGCTTGTCGCCCGTATCCGTCGTGCCCATCAGGCCCGGCCACGACACGTTGATGCGGTTCGCCCTGTCGCGGTCGAAGTCCAGCACCTCCTGGATGGTGTACGGCCCGTCGAGCGTCCGGGAGCCGCTCATCTGCACGTAGCTCCTGCCGCCATAGTACTCCTTGCCGCCGAGCGTGTAGCCGTCCGCCGCCCACGCGCTCCCGTCGTCCGCATTGTGAATGATGTGCGCGTAACCGCCCGAATCGCTCAGGTCGGCCCAGGTCTCCGCCATGTCGTCGTGGACGGGCGCGAGGCCCGTGTTGCGGATGCCGTCGAGGTGGATGACGAGGCCGTCCGTCACATAGTCGTTGAACGCCGCGTCGAAGCCGGGGCCGGCGGTGTGCGTCCATTGCCAGGTGAGGCGCACCTTCGCCGTGAGGTCGGTGAGGGCGGCGGCGAGAACGCCGCCGTGCAGGACAGGCTCGCCCCATGTGCCCGTCGCGTCGTCCCATGTCTCGAGCGTGTAGCCCGTGCAGGAGTAGGTGTCGTCGCCCGACGTCATCGTCGCGGGCGCGGTGAACGTGTGGCCGCCCGCCGAGAGCATGTACGCGCCCTCGGGTGCGTCGCCGGAGATGCCGCGCACGCTCGACGCCACCACCACGTTCGTGACCGGCAGGGCCGCGCCGAAGAAGCGCACCTCGTCGATCGCGCGGTTCTGCTCCAGCTCCGCGTCCGACAGGACGCGGTCGTAGATGCGCACCGCCTTGATGACGCCGGTGAACCAGCGGTCCTGGCGCTTGTCCAGCGTGCTGCCCGCGCTGCCGATGCGCACCGTGACCGTCGATATGTTGCCCTGAGCCGTCTCCTTCTTCACGGCGCCGGCGAGGGTCGTTCCCTGCGTGATGTAGTTCGTCGTGCCGGCGCGGATGGCCGTCGCGTAGTGTCCGAGCCAGGTGTCCGACGCGAGATAGACGTTGCCGCCGCCGGCGTTCTTGAACGTCAACTGCCCGGACGTGTTGTAATAGACGTTGCACGAGTCCCAGTCGTTACAGCCAACCAGGTTCGGCCATGTCACCGTGCGCTTGAGCTGCGACGGAATCGTGTCGCACACCACCTGCACGGTGACGGTGTTCGTGAGCCCCTTCATCTGCGCCGTGAACTGCGCAAAGCTCGTGCCGCCGAAATAGTAGCCGTCCTCCCGCCACGCGCTGGCGTCGTCGGCGTCGTGGTAGAACGGCGCGACCTTGCCGCCCACGAGGTCGACCCACGCCGACGCCGCGTTGTCGTGCGGCTTGTCCGCGCCGACGTTGCGGATGCCGTCGACGTGCAGGAGTAGCCCGTCCGTCACGTAGTCGTCGATGAGCGGGTCGAGGTCCGCGCCGGCCACGCCTCCCGTCGCGCGCCACTGCCACGTGAGGCGCACGCACGCGTTCGTGTCGGCGGACGTGTACGCCGTGCCGGCGAACAGCTGCGCCGGATCCCACCCCGCCCCGTTCCGGCGCTCGAGCGTGTAGCCCGCGCAGACGTAAGACACGCCGTCCTTCACCATCCTCTGCGGCGCGGTGAAGGTGTGGCCGGACTCGTCGTAGGCGTAGGCGCCGGACGACTCGTTGCCCTCGACGCCGGGGACGGACGTGGCCACGACGACGTTCGTCACGGGGATGCCGGCGAAGAAGCGCGCCTCGTCGATCGCGCGGTTCGCCGCCAGCTCCGTGTTCGAGAGGATCTTGTTGTACACGCGGATGGCCTTGATGGTGCCCACGAGGTAACGATTGTCAAGATCGCTTTGGTTGAGCGCTCCGCCGGCGCCGGCGCTGCCGATCGTCCACATCGGCGACCCGATGGAGTAGGTCTTGTCCCTCGAGCCCTGTTTCCAGCCCGTGGCGAAGTCGCCCTCCGACAGAATCTGCTTGAAGGTGGCGGCTTCCAGGGCGGCGTTCAGGTACTTGCCGCCCCAGGTGGCCAGCTTCGAACGGCTTGTCCAGTCAAATCCAGTCGAGTGGTCCGCCTTGAAATGGACGTCATTCCCGTTGCAGTAGATGTTGGCGGAGTCGTTCCAGTTGCCGAGGATCGTCGGCCACGTAGTGGTGTTTTCGCTTCGCGTGACGTCCGAGACGATCTGGATGGTGAACGTGTCGCCGAAAACCTGCTGTATCTTCAGCTTGCCGTAGCAGCCGCCCGCGAAATGGTAGCCGTCCGCCGTCCACGCGCTGGCGTCACCTTCCTTGGCGATGAACTCGACGTCGTTGACGGTGCGGCTCAGGTCCTTCCACTCCGTCGCCGCGCCGTCGTGCGCCTTGAGCGCGCCGACGTTGCGGATGCCGTCAAGGTTTAAGATCAGTTTGTCCTGCGCCACGTAGCAGGACGGCTCGTAGAGCAACCCGCCCAAGGCGCTTGTCGCGCCCCCCAGAGCAACGGCGCAAACCGCCGCCGTCCATGTCGATCTCCTCGCCGTAGACGCCAGCATTCCCGTGATGAATTCGCGTCTGTCCATCTGATTGCCTCCTTGTTTCGCAGTTAAACGGCTCCCCGTAATCATACCATATTTCTTATCCCTTTTGAAGGGAAACGCGCACATCAAAATTTCCACATTTACCCCCTTGACGCCATGCTCCTGAAAATAGTATACTATGTGCTTGTTTTTGGGGCGACTCGGGCGTGAGGCAACCCCGAGAACACAGGAGAAGAAAACGAAGATGAAGATCAAGAGCAAACCCGCCGTGAAGACCGTAGCGGCAAAGAAAACACGTACAGCGGTCAAGAAAGCAGCCCCAAAGGCAGCTGCCAAGCCCGTCGAGAAGTCGGTCACGTTCACCGTGCACGCCGAGGCCGGCAAGTCGGTCTACCTCGCCGGATCGTTCAACAACTGGGACCCGGCCGGCAAGAAGATGCTGGAAAAGAAGAGCGGCGGCGTCTACGCGGCCACCGTCA
>JAFRNO010000772.1 GCA_017430155.1 Kiritimatiellia bacterium
ACTCGGACGCGAGCGGGCGCAACGACATCGCGGACCTCAAGGTGGCCGAGACGCCACGGGGCGACGTGGCGTTCTACGCGAAGACGGCGAACAACCTCTCGCCGCACACGGACCCGAACTGGATGCTCCTTTTCGTGAACGTGGACGCGAAGCAGACGACGGGCTGGTACGGGTACGATCTGCGCGTGAACCGCGACATCTCCGCCGACGGCACGACCGCCTCGCTCGACGTGTGGCGCGGCCCGGTGGTCGGCGGCTACTGGGAATGCGTCGGGCGCGTGTCGATCCGCATCGGCGCGCGCGAGATCGAGCTCACGGTGCCGCGAAAGTTCTTCGGCACCGCTCCCCTCCATTTCCAGTTCCACTGGAAGGACAATCCCGAGAGCCTCACCCGTCTCCCGACGGTCCAGGGCGACGACGCCCCCGAGCGCCGCTTCAACTACGTCTTCCGCCGGAAGTGAGATCCGGCACAAACAGAGATACCAACGCAAAAAGGAGAAACGGCATGGAATTCAACGAACTGATCGAGGTGCGCCGGAGCGTGCGCCAGTACAAGGCGAGCGAGATCGCGTCCGCGGAGCTGGAGACGATCGTCGCGGAGGCGCTGAACGCGCCGAGCTGGAAGAACTCGGAGACGGCGCGCTACTACGCGGCGGCGGGCGCCGCCGCGAAGAAGCGGATGTGGGAGGAGGGGCTGCCGAGCTTCAACGCGGCGAGCTCCGCGCACGCGGCCGCGCTCGTGGCCGTCACGTACGTGCCGGGGCTCAGCGGCTTCAACGGCGGCGCGCCCTGCGACGAGCTCGGCAACACGTGGGGGGCGTACGACTGCGGGCTTGCGAGCGCCTACTTCGTCCTCGCCGCGAAGAACCACGGCTGGGACACGCTGATCATGGGAATCCGCAACACGGCCAAGGTGAAGGAGATCCTCGGGATCCCGAAGGGGGAGGTCCTCATGTCCGTGATCGCCGTCGGGAAGTCCGCGCAGAAGTTCATGAAAGTGTCGCGCAAGGCCGTTTCGGACGTGCTCCGGATTGTCTAGGCGTGCAGGGCGCGCCGGATTGTGGTATACTATCCGCCGACAGACGCGACTGCCCGGTTGTGTAATGGTCAGCACAGCGGCTTTTGATGCCGCTTGAGGAGGTTCGAATCCTCCCCGGGCAACCATTGTCTGCCGGTGTGCGAAAGAATAAATGGAAAATACGGCGATGACGAGCCAGAAAGACTATGACTTCATGGTGTTCTCCGGGACGGCGAACCTGCCGCTCGCGGAGAAGGTGGCGGCCTACCTCGGCAAGCCCCTCAACAAGATCGACATCAAGCACTTCCCGGACGGCGAGACGTTCTGCCAGGTGCAGGAGGGCGTGCGCGGGCGCGACGTGTTCGTGATCCAGAGCGGCAGCCCCGCGCCGAACGAGGCGTACATGGAGCTGTTCATCATCATGGACGCGCTCAAGCGCGGCAGCGCCGCGCGCATCACGGCCGTCATTCCCTACTACGGCTACGCGCGCCAGGACCGCAAGGACCAGCCCCGCGTGCCGATCACGGCGCGCCTCGTGGCGAACCTCATCACGGCGGCGGGCGCGGACCGCGTGCTCACGCTCGACCTCCACGCGAACCAGATCCAGGGCTTCTTCAACATCCCGCTCGACCAGCTGCACGCCGAGCCGGTGATCCTCAAGTACATCCGCGACATGCACCTCCCGAAGCCGATCGTGGTGGC
The DNA here is from genome assembly GCA_017430155.1 of Kiritimatiellia bacterium. Classification (GTDB taxonomy): domain Bacteria; phylum Verrucomicrobiota; class Kiritimatiellia; order RFP12; family UBA1067; genus RUG572. The sequence continues at coordinate 1,721 of JAFRNO010000772.1, forward strand.
CCCGGACACCGGCGGCGCCAAGACGGCCTACGGCTACAGCCGCAAGCTCGGCACGGGCCTCGCCATCGTCGCCAAGCAGCGCACGGGCGGTGACACCGTGGACGCGTTCAGCGTGGTGGGCGACGTGAAGGACTGCGACGTGATCATGATCGACGACATGACCGCCACGGGCGGCACGCTCAGCGCGGCCGCGAAGATGTGCCGCGACAACGGCGCGAAGAGCGTCCACGCGTTCGTGAGCCACTTCCCGCTCACCGCGAAGGGCGTGGAGCGCCTCATGGGCGAGGCCCAGCTCGACGAACTCGTGGTGACGGACACGATCCCGCTCCGCGAGGGCTTCGATCCCTCGAAGCTGCCGTTCAAGCTCACGGTGCTCAGCGTGGCCCCGTTGATCGGCGAGGCCATCAAGCGCATCCACGGCAACGAGAGCGTCAACGACCTCTTCAACCACGAGTGACTTGCGTCCCGGCGCGGTCGGTGGTATACTATCCAGCCAATTTCCCAACGAAAGGAAACGAAAGAAACATGAAGAAAGTCAGCTACAAGGAGCTCGGCCTCGTCAACACGAAGAAGATGTTCGCGAAGGCCGTCAAGGGCGGTTACGCCATCCCGGCGTTCAACTTCAACACGATGGAGCAGATGCAGGCCATCATCCAGGCGTCGGTGGAGACGAAGAGCCCCGTGATCATGCAGGTCTCGAAGGGCGCGCGCAAGTACGCGAACCCCACGATCCTCCGCTACATGGCGCAGGGCGCGGTGGAATACGCCAAGGAACTCGGCTGCAAGAACCCGCAGATCGTGCTCCACCTCGACCACGGCGATTCGTTCGAGACGTGCAAGAGCTGCATCGACATGGGCTTCTCGAGCGTGATGATCGATGGTTCGTCGCTTCCGTTTGCGGAAAACATCAAGCTGACGAAGAAGGTTGTCGCCTACGCGCACAAGTACGACGTCACGGTCGAGGCCGAGCTCGGCGTGCTCGCCGGCGTGGAGGACGAG